>DASYBP010000732.1:0-23418 GCA_036500715.1 Rhodopila sp. | reverse complement strand
CACTGTACAAGTTGAACGACGATTCCAGGCTGCGGATGGCGGATGATCTGGATATCGCGCCGGACGGAAAAATCTACTTCAGCGACTGTACCACGCGCTATGAGATGACAACCAATACGTTGGATGTCATGGAAGGGCGGCCCAACGGGCGGCTGGTCTGCTATGATCCGACGGCCAAAAAGACCTGGACCGTGCTCAATCATTTCTATTTTCCGAATGGGATCTGCGTGTCCCACGACGGAAAGTCGGTATTGATCGCCAGTACGTCGCTTTGCAAGGTGTTCCGTTACTGGGTCCTGGGGCGGGAGAAGGGTAAGCTTGAGGTGCTGATCGACGATCTTCCCGGTCTGGCCGATAATATCAATCGCGCGTCCGACGGAAATTACTGGCTGGCGCTGGTAGGCATTCGTTCGCCGGCGTTCGATCTGGCGATGCGCAATCCTGGCCTGCGGCTGCGCATGGTCAAGCAGGTGCCGATCGATGAATGGCTGGCGCCGGGGATGAACCACGGATGCGTGCTGAAATTCACCGAGGCGGGAGAGGTGCTGGGATCGTGGTGGGATCCGAGCGGGGTGTCGCATTCGACGCTGACGTCGATGCGGGAGCACAAGGGATATCTGTATCTTGGCGGCTTGGAGAACAACCGGATCGGCCGCGTCAAGTTGGATGGCGCCGATGAGACATGGACGGGATACGACGCCTATTGGGGCAGCAAACGACGGGACCGGGCTTAGCGCATGGGGCTTCTGACCAACGCTTTACGCGATCTGGAGCAAATCGTTTTCCGCAACCGCGACCAGCACCCGATTCCTGCAATGGACGGTGCGATCAGCCCGAACGACCGACTGGATGCGCTGCCATCCATAGGCGAGCCTGTTCCAGGTGCCGACGACGTGGCGGAGGGGGCGGACGGCGCCCTGTACGTTTCTTCTAAAAGACGTGTTCTTCGTCTGACCGGCGACGGCTACGCGAGCCGTGGTGTGTTTGCCGAGTTCGACGGTGATGCTGGTGGCCTCGCGGTGCACGCCGATGGACGATTGCTGGTCTGCGTCGCCGGCCGCGGCCTGGCGGCTGTTGATTCCGCCGGGCGGCAGGATTGGCTTGCCCAGGCCGAAGATGTGCCGCTGCGGTGTCTGACGAGTGTGGTGGCGACATCCGATGGCACGATCTTCCTGACCGACGGAAGCACTGCCTGCGCGCCGGAAGAATGGGTCCGCGATCTGATGGCAAAGCACCACCTCGGGCGGCTTATTGCTTGCGGGCCCGGACTGGATGCGGCGCGCGTGCTGCTGCGCGACCTGTACTATCCGAACGGGCTGGCGGTGTCGGGGAAGGATCTCTGGTTCACCGAGGCCTGGAACCATCGAATCCGCCGCGCCACGATTGAAGGTCGGTCGGTCGGTCGGCCGCAAATTGTCATTGGCAATCTGGCTGGATACCCCGCACGTCTCGGACCGGCCACGGGAGGTGGATTCTGGCTCAGTTTATTTGCGCTGCGCACCCATCTGGTCGAGTTTGTCCTGCGCGAAGACGAGTATCGAGAGGAGATGATGCGGACGATTCCGCCCGCCTTGTGGGTCGCTCCGGCACTGAGCACCAGCAACCATTGCCATGAGCCCATGCAGTTCGGGTCAATCAAAGCGCTGGGGATCGAAAAACCATGGGCACCACCACGATCTTACGGCCTGGTCGTGCGGATCGATGAGCACTGCGATCCGCTGGAGAGTATGCACAGCCGGGTCGGCGGCCGCTATCACGGCATCACGGCGGCCCGCGAGGTTACCCAAGGACTGGTCATTGTTTGTAAAGGCAGCGGCCGACTTCTTCTGGCCAAGAGCGGGGTCCTGTCATGAACGAGATATTGACCGCGCCAGGAGCGGCATCGACGACGGCGCATGGCGGCGAACCATTGCTGCGAATCACCAATGGCTGCAAGATCTACGGCGGTGTTCACGCCATCGAAGACGTCAATTTCGATCTGTATCCCGGGGAGGTCCACGCGCTGGTCGGTGAGAACGGCGCGGGAAAGTCGACCTTATGCAAGGCGATTGCGGGGGCGATCAATCTAACGTCCGGCGAATTCGATGTGGACGGCAAACCCGCGCGGTTCGAAAGCCCGCGCGACGCTCTGCGGGCCGGCATCTGCATGGTCTATCAGGAAACCAGCCTGGTCCCGACAATGACGGCAGCGCAGAACATCGAACTGGGCAACGAGAAACTGATTACGCGCTTTCGCACCCTCAACATCCAGGCGCAGCAGCTTCTGCAGTCGTTGAATTTTCATGTTGATCCCGCCACGCCGATCGGCATGCTTGGGACCGCGAAGCGGCAGATGGTCGAAATCGCCCGCGCCGTCTACAACAATGCTCGGATTATCATTTTCGACGAGCCGACGGCCAGCCTGACACCGGAAGAGATTGTGCATTTCTTCAATCTGGTGCGTGACCTGCGCGCACGAGGTGTCGGGATTATCTATATCTCTCATGCGCTGGAGGAGTCGCTGCAGATCTCCGACCGGGTGACGGTACTGCGGGACGGCAAACTGGTGGTGACAGCAAAGACGTCCGAGATGACCCGGGAGAAGCTGGTTCGTTTCATGATCGGTCGGGATATCAGCCAGACGCATTACTCCCACAAGGAAGGCCACAGCGCACGCCGAGGGCAGCGGCGCGACAAGGTGTTGACCGTGGAGAACGTTACGATGGGTACGGCGGTGAAGAACATGTCGTTCTCGATCTATGCCGGTGAGGTCGTCGGGATCGCCGGGCTTATTGGCTCCGGACGCACCGAGATCGCCAAGATCATCTATGGGGCGCTGAAGCGAAACCTGATCAACGGCGGGACGATCCGGCTGCACGGAAAGCCGATCCGGTACAAGGTTCCGAAGCAGGCCATCAACGACGGCATCACTTACATCACGGAAGATCGGAAGCTGAATGGCTTCTTCGAGACCATGGTGGTGGATGACAACGTCTATATCGGCAAGCTGGCGACGCGGGCGGGATGGCGGTTTCTGCTGTCCGCGGCGATGCGAGGGAAGTTGGCGAATTACTGGGTCGAACGGCTGAAGATCAGCACGCTGCAGCGCCGGGCGAAGATTGTCGAACTGTCGGGCGGTAACCAGCAGAAGGTTGTTATAGCCAAATCGCTTGTGCAGGACCCGGAAATCGTCATTTTCGACGAGCCGACTCGCGGCGTGGATGTCGGCACTATCCCGGAGATCCACGCGCAAATTCGCCGCCTGGCAAATGAGGGCAAGGCGGTCGTTGTCATCTCCTCCTACTTGCCGGAAGTGCTGAGTATTTCAGACCGGATTCTGGTGGCGCGGCTAGGCCGGATCGTTGCCGAATTCGATGCGGCCGACGCCACCGAGGACAAGATCATGTATGCGGCGATCCATTGAGCGCCGGGACGGTTACCGGTTTACGCGGAATGACGCCCCATTTTCGCAGTCTGTATTCCAAGGTTGGTCGCGTCAGCCCAAGGTGCCGCGCGGCCATGGCGATATTGCCATCGCAGTTTTCCAGTGTGGATCGACATAAATCCCGTTCAATCTGCTCAAGTGGCCGAGTTGGGGCCAATCGGTCGGATGCCGTATCCCGGCCGGCTGCCGATGACAGCAACCGTCCCTGATCGCCAAGCACAAATGTCTGCCGAGCGAGGGTCTCGCCTTGGCGAAAGATGTGGTTCCGGTCGATCAATTCGTTCGCGCCTGCCGAGATTACGCCGCGTTCTATCAGATTCTGCAGCTCACGTATGTTTCCGGGGTACTCATAGTTGAGCAACGTTTCGAGGGCCGCGCTGGTCAGACCCTTGATCCGCTTGCCATGCAGCTTGGCATAGCAGGCCGTGAAGTGGTCTATCAGCAGCGGGATGTCGTTCCGCCTGGCGCGAAGCGGCGGAAGGTCGATCGGAAACACGTTGAGCCGATAGAACAGGTCGCGACGAAAGCGATGCTGCTCCACCGCATCCCACAGGTCGATGTTTGTTGCGGCCACAACCCGAACATCAACGTGAATGCTGCGGGTTCCGCCGACACGTTCTATCTCCTGCCCCTGGAGCGCGCGCAGCAGCTTGGCCTGTGCCGTGAAGCTCATGAGGCCGACCTCGTCGAGAAACAAGGTGCCGCCGTCGGCCCGTTCGAAGCGCCCGAGCCGGGAGGCGGTCGCGCCGGTGAAGGCGCCGCGCTCGACACCAAACAGTTCGGCCTCCACCAGATCCTCTGGAATCGCCGCGCAGTTGACAGCGATGAATGGATGATCGCGGCGGCTACTGAGTTGATGCAGGCTTGTCGCGAACAGCTCCTTTCCTACCCCGCTCTCGCCGCGCAGCAGGACGGTGGCACGAGTGCCGGCAACCTGTTCCAGAAGATGGCGCGCGCCGATGAGCGGGGCAGAGTTGCCGATGATCGTCTGACCTGGGGGAACCGAAGGTTCGCTTGTGGACGGGTTTTTTTCCGGCGATGACGTGGCGAGGGGCTTGTTGTCCGCGATCGGCGAAGGCTGTCCGAGGCGGATGATGGCGCGACAGTGCTGGTGTCCCGCAGCCACGCACTCGATTTCTTGCACGACGACGGGCTTGCCGTGGATGACCCCGCCGTAGCCAGCCGCGTAACCCGCCAGGGTCCAACATACCGGCACGGGTGATGGACCAAACGTCGCGACGTGCTCGTCGGCTTCAACGGAATCGGTCCAGATATATTCACCATGAAATCCGTACTCGGCGTTGGTGGACCAACCGAGGGCGGTGACTTTGACAAAGCCTTCCAGGGTGTGGAGCTGTGGGCCGGCGGAGATATAGGGCGTCATATAGCGTGCCGGCCAGCGACCGCGCACCAACTCGGCGTCGCGCTGTCCCTGGGCATGTCCGATCCGCTTCAGCACTGAAGCGCCCTGCTCGGGGCCGGTTGCGTGAATGATTTCCCGCCGCATGGCGCCAAACGTGCCGGAATGCATCAGCAGGGTTCGCTGCTTGTCAAACCAGATACGGCCGCTGGCCGGCGCAAAGGATACCCAGTCGGTGAGATCTTTCACCCCGGGCGGGCCGTCGGGATCCGGAGCGACCTCCGAGCTGCCATGGATAAAAGTGCGCTTCGGACGGATGAGTGACAATGGCGTCGAGGCCATCGCGGATCCGGCGGTCGTGCGTGGGGTCTTCTTCCGCATGGTCGCCTCGTTGGCCGGTGGATGGGTTTTATTCACTATGTGATTAAGCCAGATTGATGAATTGATCAACCGGCGGCCTTGTTTCGGGGCACCGGCGCTTGACTAGCTGTGTCTAACGGCGCAGACGGAATTGGCCCGGTTATTGCTGGTCGACGGGTCAAACGCGGCGATCATAAGGCTGCCTAGGAGGAGACTGAATGGCGGGAAGGTCAGATCGACCTCGTCGAGCGGGTCCACGGGACCGTGGCACAAACGCTATCCTTCGGTCTCCGAAACAATTGGGTGGCTCGCTGTCGCGACCGCGATGCGCCAAGAGTGGACATTGTCTATGTCACGAAGAGTCAGGAGAAACGAATGCCTGAAAGCGCTTCTACAACACCAGGCCCGGTCGCACCGTCGGGTCTTAATCATCTGGTGCTGAACGTTCGCAACCTCGAGGAATCGCATCGATTCTGGACCGAAATCCTCGGTTTCAAGCAAGTGGGCGAATTGAAGGCGACCGCTAGCCGCCCGAACCCGGCGAAGATGCGCTTTTACAGCGGTGATCACGACGGACACATGAACCACCACGATATCGCCTTGATCGAAAACACGGCACTTCCTGCCCCGCCGGCGGAATGGAATATGAACGGGATGCCGATGGCAATCGCCCACATCGCGCTGTCGTTGCCTAACCGTGAGGCGTGGCTGCGCCAACTCATGTATCTGCAAGACCGTGGCGTAAAGTTCAATCGCCGCATCGAACATGGGATGACACACAGCCTATACATCAACGACCCGAATGGTTACGGCATCGAGCTGTTATACGAGCTGCCGCGCGACGTGTGGGAAGGTGACATCGACGCGGCGCTGAACTTCGGGGTGGCAGTTCCGACCGAGGGGCCTGAGGCATTGTCCGACCGGGTCGAGGACGTACCGGTATTTGGCGTCCCCCAAACCGCGGCCGAGTGAGGGCGTTCCATGGCAAAGCGCGAAAGCATCAACAGCCCGGTTGCGCGGCACGAGAACCCGATTCCAAACGCCAGCCGCATCGGCAACATCGTCATGTCGAGCGTGATCGGCGGCACGAACCCCGGGACACGAGATCTGCCGCCGTCACTGGAACAACAGGTGGCCAATGTGTTCGCGGGGATCCGCGGGGATGTGCAGGCGGCGGGCGGCACGGTGGACGACATCATCAAAGTGACGTTCTGGGTGAAGGATCCGTCGACGCAACGGGCTGCGCTGAATGCCGAGTGGGTCAAGATGTTTCCGGACGCGGCTGCGCGTCCGGCGCGGCATACCCTGACCTTGCCACCCGACAGCAAAGCGCTCGTTCAGGCTGATTTCACCGCCGTGCTGTCCTGAAGGGCGTCTGCACAATGCTTGACCCGTCCACTGTCGACACGATCGCGCGCGCCTATCACACAGCCGAAAAAGAGCGGCGGCTGATCCGCCCGCCGAGTGCCCAATATTCCGGGTTTACCATCGAAGACGCATATGCGGTGCAGCGCCGCTGGGTGGAGATCAAGGTCAGCGAGGGCAACCGGATCAAGGGCCACAAGATCGGGCTGACCTCACGGGCGATGCAGCGCCAGGCGAACATAACTGAACCCGATTACGGCGCGCTGATGGAGGACATGTTCTATTCGGACGGGGCCGAGATCCCAGTGGCGCGGTTTATCCAGCCGCGATTGGAATGCGAGGTGGGATTCGTGATCGGCCGGCGCCTGAAAGGGCCCGACTGCACCATCTTCGATGTGCTCAGTGCGACGGATTACGTTGTGCCGACCGCGGAAATCGTGGACGGGCGGGCGCACCGGATCGATCCGGAGACCGACAAGGCGCGCACCGTGCTCGACAGCATCGCCGACAACGCCGGCAATGCTGCGCTGATCGTTGGCGGCCGGCCGATGCGGCCGATGGACATCGATCTGCGCTGGGTCGCGGCGCTTTGCCATCGAAACAACATTATCGAGGAGTCCGGCGTTGCCGCGGCGGTGCTCAACCATCCGGCGAACGGCGTGGCGTGGCTGGCGAACAAGCTTGCGCCCTTCGACATCGCACTGGAGCCTGGCCAATTCGTTCTCGGCGGTTCCTTCACCAGTGTTGTAGAGGCACGGGCTGGCGACACGTTCCATGTCGATTACGGCCCGTTCGGATCGATTTCCGCGCGCTTTGTGTAAACACCTATCGCCTGCCGGCCGTGAACTAGCGGAGAAGCGAAATAACGATGAAGTACGGCGTAGGACAACCGGTACGGCGTTTCGAGGATCTCCGGTTGCTCACGGGGCGCGGGCGTTACCAGGATGACGTGACGCTGCCCCGCCAGACTTACGCGGTGTTCGTGCGGTCTCCCCATGCCCACGCGAAGATTCTGTCGATCCGAACCAAGGCTGCTCGGGCCGCTCCGGGCGTCGTCGCGGTCTATACTGGCGCGGATTACGACGCTGACGGACTGGGGATGCCGAAGGCGATGATGCCGCGGAAGAAGGTGGACGGTTCGCCTATGTTTGCACCGCAACGACCGGCGCTGGTTAGCGAGCGGGCACGTTACGTAGGCGATCCGGTGGCGATGGTGATCGCGGAGACGCTGGAGCAGGCCAAGGATGCCAGCGAACTGGTGGAGGTCGACTATGAGCCCCTGCCGTCGGTGACCTCGGTCGCGCAGGCGGCTGAGCCCGGGGCGCCGCGTGTCTGGGACGAAAATGCGGACAATATCTCGCACACCGTCGAACGCGGCGAACGCGCCGCCACAGACGCCGCATTTGCTCGGGCGTCGCACATCGTGCGCCGTCGCTATGTCATTACGCGCGTCCATGCACAGTACATGGAACCTCGGGGCGCCATTGGATCCTACGACAAATTCGACGACCGCTACACGCTGTATGCGGATGTCAATTATCCGCACCGCGTACGTAACATGTTGGCCAACTCGGTTTTCCAGGTGCCGGAGAGCAAGGTGCGCGTGGTCTGCCACGATGTCGGTGGTGGCTTCGGCGCCAAGGGCTGGCAGTATGTCGATCACCGGCTGACCCTGTGGGCCGCGCGGAAACTCGAACGGCCGGTCAAGTGGAAATGCGAGCGCTCGGAAGTCATCATGGCGGATGAGCACGGCCGCGACAATATTGGCGAAATAGAGTTGGCCCTTGACAACCAGGGGAAGTTTCTTGGCCTGCGGCTGCACATGCTTGCCAGCATCGGCGCCTATATCGCCTCGGATCGCCAGTTGCTGACGCCATTCGGAATGATCGTAACATTGTCTGGGGTGTATGATATTCCGACGGCCTACGTAACGATCGACGCGGTGCTGTCAAACACCAACCCGACCGCGCCTTATCGCGGCGCCGGCCGTCCGGAAGCGATCTACTTGATGGAACGCATCATCGAAGCCGCGGCGCGCGAGCTTGGCATCGATCCGATCGAACTGCGCCGGCGCAATATTATCAAGCCCACCGCCATGCCTTACCGCACGCCGCTCGGCCCCGTCTATGATTGCGGCGAGTTCGCCAAGAATATGGAGATCGCGCTGGAGGCGTTCGATTATGCCGGATTCGAAGCCAGACGAGCGGCGTCGCGTGCGGCGGGCAAGTTGCGCGGCATCGCCCTTGCCAACGCGATCGAGCAGGCCGCTGGCCCGGTCCCGGAATACGCCGAAATCCGCTTCCAGCCCAGTGGCAGCGCGATGCTGCTGTTGGGGACCAAAACGCACGGACAGGGGCACGAAACTTCGTTCAAGCAGATCCTGCACGAGAAGATCGGAATCGAGCCCGGCGATGTTCATTTCATCGATGGCGACACCGACCGCGTGGCGTTCGGCATGGGCTCGAACGGATCACGCTCCATGGTGACGGGCGGCAGCGCGCTGGTGATGGCGGCCGACAAAGTCATTGCAAAGGGCAAGAAGATTGCCGCGCAGATGATGGAAGCGGCAGTCGCGGATATCGAATTTGAGGGGGCCAGGTTTACCGTCGCCGGAACCGACCGAAGTGTCACACTGAAACAGGTGGCGGTCGCGGCGTTCCAACCGGCACGGCTGCCAAACGGAATCGAGCCAGGCCTGATCGAGAGCGCCACATATGCGCCGGAGAAAGCTACATATCCGAACGGATGCCATGTCTGCGAGGTTGAGGTCGATCCGGAAACCGGGGCGGTGCAACTGCTGAATTATCTCGTCGTCGACGACGTGGGCACGGTGATCAACCCGCTGACGCTCGCCGGGCAGATCCATGGCGGGATCGCGCAGGGCGCCGGGCAGATCCTGATGGAGCAAGTGGTTTACGATCAGGCATCGGGCCAGTTGGTGACCGCGAGCTTTATGGATTACGCGATGCCGCGCGCTGACACGATGTGCAACGTCGCCATTCGCAGCAACCCGGTGCCGACGGCGACGAATTTGCTGGGCGCCAAGGGGGCGGGCGAAGCCGGCTGCGTCGGAGCTTTGCCGGCAGTGATGATTGCGATCGTGCACGCGCTCGCGCCCTTGGGCGTCCGCGAGCTCGACATGCCCGCGACGAGCGAGCGTGTTTGGCAGGCGATCCAGGCGGCAGATGCGAGCGGCTTCGGCCGGCCGGCGGCCGCATGAGGACCGGAGCGGAATACAAGGAAGCGCTGCTCGACGGGCGCCAGGTCTGGGTACTCGGTGAGGGCCGGATCGACGACGTTACGACCCATCGGGCGACCCGCCGGATAGTCGAAGAGTACGTTACTTGGTACGATCGACACCATGATCCGGCATGGCGGGAGATTGTACTGGCAAAGAGCGGCTTGCCGGTTGGCTACCTTGTCCCACGCAGCGCCGAAGATCTGGTGCGGATGGGACGTTGCTTTGCCAGCACGACCTTTCTGAGCGGCGGCAACATCACGCACACCCCGGCCTATGGCCATATGATCGCGCTCGGCGTGCTGCACGCGGTGGGACAGCGCAACGCCTCGGCGGCGCAAGTTCAGAATGCCGAGGCATACCGAGGGGAAATCGCGCGTTCGGGTCGGTTTCTGACGTTTGCCTCCGGCGCGGCGACAATCGGTTATCGGATGCGTGCCGAGCCCGGTGAGCGTGCGGCACTTCGAATCGTCGAAGAAACGGAATCGGGACTGGTGATCCGAGGCAAGATTGGTATGCACACAAGCCCCGCCTATGCGGAGGACGTCTACATCGGCGCCAACAATGGTGTCGATTTCGAGGGCCATCGCGCAACGTTTGTGGTGGCAGTGGACGCTCCTGGGGTGAAGGTTATCTGCCGTCGAAAGTCAGTGCGCGACGCAAACCCGTTCAGCGCGCCGCTCAGCAGCCGTTTCGACGAACTGGACGGGCAGATGTGGCTCGATGATGTGCTTGTTCCGTGGGAGCATGTGTTCCTGACTGAGCCTTCGGCGGAGCCGGTGGCGCGTTGGTTGTTCTGGCATCAGCTTTACTGCTGGTTGTCGAAGGCAGAGTTCACCCTGGGTTTGGCTTTTGCCTGCACGCATGCGATGGGGCTGACCTCGCATGAGGCAACCGTCGATTATCTGGTTGACTTGATCAACGATGTGCAGACGGTAAGAAGCTGTCTGGTGGCGGCCGAACTCGACCCGGAATTTACCGCGGAGGGATATTGCGCCCCGAACCACGCGCATCTGTCAGCGGGCAGCATTGCCATGCTGAGGGCTCGGCCGCGCATGGGCGAGATTCTGCGAACGTTGCCTGGGTCTTCACTGGTGGTGGCGCCGTCCGATCAGGATCTGGCCGATCCGCAGCTTGCTGCCGGGCTAGAGGAATCGTTCGGCGGCGGTGGGTATACGGCTCTGCAACGATCGGCGTTGCTGCAGATGGCCTGGGATCATGTCGGATCCGCGCTGGATCAGCGCGAGTCTGTCTTTGAGTTGCACGCCAACGGCGGCTTGCCGGCTTGGCGCAACCGGCTGCGGCGGAGCTATAATCGTTACGAGGAGCTGGCGAACGGGGTGCTGCGGCAACTCGGGCTGCCGATGCCAAAGGTCGATCTGCGCGCGATCCGCGACGCGCCGATGGTGGCGCGGCGGCCGGTGACACCCCCTGCCCTATAGAGGCTGACAGGAGTTTTTTTATGACCGAACTGCGTGCCGAAACCAGGGACGCCTTGATGAAGGTGCAGACATCAACGCTGACCGGGGCATTGTACCGGCGTGGCCTGCGCAACATGTTCATGCAGGATGTCAATCCATTGCGCGTCGATCAGCCGCGGATGGTGGGGATCGCGTTCACCATGCGCTTTATTCCGTCGCGCGAAGACAAGAACGGTCCCGGCGTGCGGGGTCAGCCCCCGATCCAACCGAAGGCGATGGAGGAATGCCCGCCGGCCCATGTCCTGGTCATTGACTCACGGGGCGACGCGCGAGCCGCCTCGGCCGGTGATCTATACATTGGCCGTCTGAAAGCGCGCGGCTGCAGCGGCATCGTCACGGACGGCGGCCTGCGCGATTCCGAGGGCATTCTGCGCACCGGGCTGCCAGCTTATTTGAAGCGTCCGACGTCGCCGCCCAGCCCGATCGTGCATCACCCGATCGACCTGAACTTGCCGATTGGCTGCGGCGGCGTGGCGGTGTTTCCGGGCGACATCATTGTCGGGGATTGCGACGGCGTGGTCGTGATTCCGGCAGACATTGTCGATGAGATCGCCCAGGAGTCACTGGCGACCACCCTCTATGACGAATTCGCCGAAGAAGAAGTCGCACGCGGTCGCCCGTTGCCTGGACTATTTCCAGTTGCGGGGGAAGACGCGAAGCGCGATTTCGAGGCGTGGAAGAAATCACGAAATTGATCTTGAACAATCCGCATCTGGACCGTAGGCTGCAAGCTCGCTAGAAGACCGAAAACGTCCGACCATCCGCACACATGTCGTGCAAAAAGGATGGCGCAAGAAATACCGCGGGGAGGGAAAAAACGTGCAGCTATTCGTCTGGTTGCGAAACCTGGCCATCAACGCATCAGTGGTTGCGATCGTCGTCTTATATTCCGCCGCGGTTGCGCACGCCGCGCAGCCGAGTTGCGGGCTAAACAGCGGCAAGCGAGCCACCGGAACGCCGATACCCATAGGCTCGATAAACGGGGTGACTGGCCCTGACGATTTCAGTTCGTCGGCCAAAGCCGCCGACGCTTACTTCAAGTGCGTGAACGACAATGGCGGGATCAATGGCCGCCCGGTCAATTACATCATGGCGGATGACCAGTGGCGTCCGGACGTGGCATCTCAGGTCGCAACCAAGCTGGTCAAGGACGACCATGTCGTGGCGATGATCGGCAGCAACAGCATCATCGAATGCCGTGCAAATGCCGGTTTGTATGACCGTGAGAACGTATTGGTGATTGACATCGGCGTTGCTCATGAATGCTTCACCTCCAGGAATATCGCGCCGGTCAATCAGGGACCGCGACTGAGTGGCGTCGGTATGCTTCGCTTTGCCGCCGATAGTCTAGGTGTGAAGAAAGAAGCCTGCATCGCCTGGAATATTCCGGGCGCCATGGACTGGCTGTGCAACGGATTTGCCGCCTGGGGGAAGAAGCATGGCGTGACGGTGCAGAACGTGATCGTCGATCCCGGCTCGTCCGACTATACCTCGGCGCTGTTGCAGGCTGCCGGAGGAGCACCGGACGCGATGCTGGTTGCCTTTACCAAAGGAGCAATCATCCAGTCCTTGGCGGCGGCCGAGGACCAGGATATGGGAAAGACCTACAAGTTCATTTCGCTGGCGTCGGGATACGTTGTCGGGCTGCCGAAAGCCATCGGCACGTACTGGAACAACCGGTTCTGGACTCAGCTTGAGTTCACGCCGCTCGACGGCACCGGGCCGGACAATCAGAACTGGATCGCGATGATGGATAAGTACGGATCACCGAACGATCCGCGCGATACGTTTAGCCAGGGTGGATACCTAGCCGCCAAGATGGCCACCGAGGCGATGCTGAAATTGGATCCGGCCAAGATCGACCGGGCGAGCGTGACCGAGGCGTTGCGAGGGATCAAGAACGTCCGGACGGATATGCTGTGCGGACCTTGGTATTTCGGTAATGGCACACGTCACAACGCGAATCACACCGGCATGATCGCGGTCGCGCATGAGGGCAACTGGAAGCCGGAAGGCGGCTGCATCGAGGTGGATGACCCGGAGCTTGAGGACATCCTGGCGGCCGAGAAAAGCAGCGTCAATTAGCCAGGCAGCGGAGGTCCGATGATCCTTCCGTTTGTCGCTGCCGGCATCGGATTGGGTGCGGTTTACGCGATGTCGGGCGTTGGCCTGGTCGTGTTGTACCGATCGTCGGGAACGCTGAATTTTGCATTCGGCGCCCTTGGGGCCGTCGCAGCCTACTGCACGTGGTCTCTGCTGCGGGCCGACGTGCCGCCGGTCTTGGCCTGGGCCGCGGGCATCGCGGTTGCCACGGCGCTGTCGTTCGGATACGGCGGGGTTGTCGCGCCCCGCCTCGCCGCGCGCGACCGCGTCGTCCGAGCGGTCGGGACGCTGGGTTTTGCGCTGTTCATTCTGGGTTGCATCGGGTTGATCTGGGGCGAAACGATACCCAGACGGCTGACCTTGCCGACTGACCATCTCTTTGTGGCAATGTTTTCCGTTCGCGTCACTTACACCCGGCTGGCCGCGCTTGGCGTCGCGGTGGCGATGGTCGGCATGATCGCTTTGCTACTCAACGCAACGAGGGTGGGCCTGTCGATGCGAGCCCTGGCGAATGACCGGCAGATCAGCAGCCTGATCGGTATCCGGGTCATCCGGGTCGATTCAATGGCGTGGCTTATTTCCGGTGTATTTGCCGGGGTCGCCGGGTTGTTGCTGGCCGACATGGTCACGCTCAACGCTACGTTTCTGACATTCCTGGTGATACCGGCGATCGCGGCGGCAATTTTCGGCCGGCTGCAATCGTTGACCGGCACCGCGGTTGGTGGTTTTGCTGCCGGAGTATTGGAATCAGCGCTGACGAGTGTCCCCACGATCAGTTCCTATCGCAGCGGCGCGCCTTTCGTGCTGGCGCTGATTTTCATCACGCTCGTCGCCGGACGCAGAAGCATGGCGGTGTACGAATGAACCTGAACCGGCGCATCGACATCGCCCCGCTTGAGCTCGGACGCGTCGATCGGTGGGCACGCCGCATCCATCCGCTGGTTACGATGATCGTGAGCCTGGCGATACTGACGACGGTCATTGCCGCCACCGCAGGCGGCTACTGGTTGACGATCTTTACCGCAAGTTTCGCGATCGCGCTGGCGACCTCGGGAACCGGGCTGTTGTACGGACGGCTGGGGCTTGTCTCGCTGTGTCAGTTTGCACTGGTTGGTATCGGCGGCTGGATTACGTTGCGAATATACTATGAATTCCACCCGCCGTTTCTTATCAGCATTCTGGCTGGGGGCGTCGGCGCGAGCACGATCGGGATGCTGTGGGGGCTGCCGGCGCTGCGGATGCGGGGCCTGCATCTGGCGCTGGCGACACTGATGTTGGCGGGCGCTTTCCAGGTCGTGATCACCAACTGGAGCTTTCCCAACGGCGGCGACAGCTTTCTGGGCTACATGGGGGACAAGCCACGGGTGGACATGGACCGCCCCTGGCTCGCTACCAGCGATGTTGCTTATTTCGTTTACGTTTCGATTATCCTTGCCGCGGGACTGGCGGTGCTGGAGTGGCACCGGCATGCCAAGCCGGGCCGTGCCTGGGCGCTGATCAGCAAAAGTGAGCCGATGGCGATCGCATCAGGCGTCAACATCGTGTTTTACAAGGCGTGGGCCTTTGCGCTGGCCGGCTTCCTGGCCGGCATCGGCGGCGGTCTGCTTGCCGGATGCTATGGCGGCCTCGATGGCGGGGCGTTTGCCGCCGCCGATTCGATCCTACTTTTCGCTGTCTCGGTGATCGGCGGCATTGCCGACTGGCAGGGGGCGCTGCTTGCTGCGCTGCTGTTCCGGGTTCCGCCCGCGTTCCTGAACGGCCTTGGTGTCAACGGCAATTTTGCCACGCTGTTGTTCGGCGCTGGACTGATCCATGCCCTGATGACCGCGCCCAATGGCATTTCCGGCCAGCTCCACGACGCGGTCGCGCGGTTTCGCGCGCGGCGGGGCAAGACGGTGCCACAATGATCCGTATCGACAACCTGAGTGTGCGGTTCGGCGGGGTGCGTCCGCTGGATGGGCTCAGCGCCGATTTGACGGCTTCAATCGTCGGCCTGATCGGACCCAATGGCGCGGGCAAGACGACGCTGCTCAACGTATTTTCCGGGTTTGTCCGGCCGCAGACCGGCGAGATCACCATGAATGGCGTGGCGATCACCAGACTGTCGCCGGCACGACGCGTAGCGCTGGGTTTGCGCCGCATTTTCCAGCAGGAGATGGTGGTCGACGAGCTGACGTTGCGAGAAAATGTGGAGGCGATCGCCGACCACGTCGTTGCTGACCCCAGCGCGCGCCGAGCCGAAGTGGATCGTGCGCTCGCGTTCGTCGGCCTGTCGGGCCGATCGGACCGGCCAGGGCGGACACTCGCTCTTTTCGAGCGCCGCATGGTCGAAATTGCCAAAACGCTGATCGGACAGCCAAAGGTCGTTCTGATGGACGAGCCTGGCGCAGGGCTCAACGAAGCCGAGGCGCAACAGCTGAGGACCGTCCTTCTGGGGATACCGGACACGTTCGGCGCCCAGCTTGTGCTGATCGACCACGACGCGGATTTGATCGCCGCGGTTTGTACCGAAACGCTGGTGCTAGATTTCGGCAAACGGCTGGCGCTGGGACCGACACGTTTGGCGCTGGATGATCCAGCTGTCCGCAGAGCATATCTGGGGAGTGCGTGACGCGATGTCCCGCGACCATCTGGTCATCGACAATCTGGTGGTTCAGCGAGCCGGGCGTCAGGTTTTGCACGGTGTGTCGCTCACCCTTAGCCGCGGGGAGATCGCAGGGCTGCTGGGGGCGAATGGCGCGGGCAAGTCGACGTTGGTCATGACGATTGCCGGGGCACTGCCAGCCGAGGCTGGCGAGGTAAAACTTGGGGACGCCAGCCTGCTTGGACTGTCCCCGGATGCGGTGCGTCGCCACGGCGTGTCCGTGGTGGCGGAGGGACATCGGATCCTTGGCGCGCTGTCGGTCATCGACAACCTTCGCGCGGCCGGCTCGAATCTGACGCTGGCGGAATTGAATCGCGAAATCGATAGTTCCCTGGCGCTGTTTCCGGAGCTGACGGAGCGTCGCAAGATCTTGGCGCATAACCTGTCCGGTGGTCAGAAGCAGATGGTCGCGATCGCGCAAGCGCTGATCGGGCGGCCCGACTTCCTGATGGTGGACGAACTTTCGTTCGGCCTGGCGCCGGCGATCGTGCGGCGCCTGGGGGAGACATTACGGCAGATCGCGCAGCGTGGTGCCGGCGTTCTGCTGATTGAGCAATTCACCACTCTGGCTCTGGCACTGTCGAGCCGCGCACACGTGATGGAGCGGGGCAAACTGGTGTTTTCGGGCACACCGGACGAACTGCTTCACCGGCCGGAAATCCTGCACAGTGCCTATCTGGCTGGGGGAACGACTGCAACGTTATCAAAACAAGAATTGCGGGAGGACGTGAAACATGCCGGCGCGAACGGGTAAACAATTTCTCGATGGCCTGCGCAACGATGGGCGCGAGATCTGGGTCGGCGACGAACGGGTCGACGATGCAACGGCGCACCCGGCGTTTCGTGGCGCCGCGCATGCGCTCGCCGACGTGTTCGATCTGCAGTATCGGCAAGCCGAGGCGTGCCTGATGGCGGATCCCGACACCGGCGAGGCGATCAACAAGAGCCATATGATCCCGCGGTCCAGAGGGCACCTGCGGCAACGGCACCGGGCTCTGGAAACGATCAGCGAACACACTGTCGGGCTGATGGGACGCACACCGGATTATATGAACGTAACGTTCGCCGGTTTTGCTGGACGCTGGGATGAATGGGCGGTTGGCGGCAACGAGCGGGGCGCGACAAATCTGGTGAACTTTCAGAAGGAGCTGGCGCGCAAGGACATCAGCCTGACGCATACGATCGTTCACACCACCACCAACAAGGCGAAAGGCGAGACCCCGATCAAGGGCGACGTGGACGAGGATGTCGCGCTGCACAAGGTCGCCGACACGGAGTACGGCATGGTCGTCCGTGGCTCGCGGATTCTGGCGACGCTGGCGCCATTCTCCGATGAACTGGCGGTCTACCCTGGACATCCGATGCCCGGTGCATCGGACCAGCATGCGCTTTCGTTCTCGATCCCGATGAATACCCCGGGCCTGCGGTTCATCTGCCGCGACAGTTTTTCCCGTGCTGGCAATACGTTCGATTTTCCGATCTCCAGCCGGTTCGATGAGCAGGATGCGTTTGTCATCTTCGATGATGTGGAGGTACCGAAGGACCGGATTTTCATCAATGCCAATCTGGAAGTCTACAATTCGGTGATGATGACTGGCTGGTGGCCCAACATCATGCAGCAGACGATGATCCGAGCGCAGACGAAGCTGGAGTTCGCGTGGGCGCTGGCGTCGCGGATGGCGGAGGCGATCAATGCGAACCAGCCGCAGACCCAGCAGATGCTGGGCGAGATTCGTATCTTTGCCGATCTGACCCGTTCTGCGATTGAATCAGCCGAAGCCAATGCGTACGAGTATGGCAACGGCGTCTGGTTCCCCAGTCATCCGCCGCTGACCGCGTTACGGGCCATGATGCCGACCTGGATGCCGCGGGTGAACGAGATCATTCGGCTGATCGGCTCGCACAATCATTTCACCGCGCCGACGGCGGCACAACTCGCTGACAAGAGATTGCGGCCGCTGATCGATAAATATTTGCGCGGCACGGGCGTGTCGGCGCAGGAGCGGGCGCGTGTCTTCCGCCTCGCCTGGGACTTTGCGGCGAGTGGGCTGGCCAGCCGCAACGAGCAATATGAGCGGTTCTATCTGGGGTCCGCAGGGCGCAATTTGGCGAATGCACACCTGTACAACGACCGGACCCGCGGGGACCGGCTTGTCGACCGCTTCCTTGCCGAGGCGATCACGGTTCAATAGTCTGACCCACACCGGCCGGGACCCACCGCCCGGCACAGAGCGCAAGTACGTAACGGGATGGGTACGATGCAATATGGGACCCCTCTGCCGCTGACGGCCTTCGCCAGTGTTGACGAAGTAAAGGCGTTTGTCGAGGCGCTGGAGGCCGGGGGGTTCGACTTTACCACGACCAGCGGCCACGTGATGGCGCAACCGTCGGGCACCAACCCGCATCGGCCGGATCGCCAGTATGTCGGACCGTTCTTCGATCCGTTCGTGACCTTCTCCTACCTCGCGGCGATCACGCAACGTCTTCGTTTTATCGCCGGGATTCTGGTGCTGCCGGCCTGGCCGACCGTGCTGGTGGCCAAGCAGGCGGCGGAACTTGCGCTGTTCAGCGGCGGTCGTTTCGAACTGGGTGTCGGCATCAGTTGGAACCCGGCGGAATATCAGGCTTTGGGACAGGAGATCCGCGGCCGCGGTCGCCGCATGGAGGAACAGATAGAGGTCCTGCGTCTGCTGTGGACGCAGCCTTACGTGACGTTCAGCGGCAAGTACCACAGTCTGGACAAGGTGGGCATCAATCGCCCTTCGCTGCCGCGAATTCCGATCTGGTTCGGAACTGAATCGGGGGAAAGGGCGCTGCGCCGCGTAGCGCGGCTGGCGGATGGGTGGATGTCGCTTGGCGATCCGACGCCGGATCTGCCGCGGCTGCGCACCTACATGCGGGAAGCCGGCCGGGATCCAGCACAGCTTTTGGTGCGCGGCCCGGTGATCGCAGATGATCATGGCAAAGCGGCCTGGGTCGGGGCCGGCAAAAAGCTGCGGGCCAACGGGGTAACGCACATCTTTGTCGTGGCGCCGCCCGATCTGACGCCGATGCAGGCGCTGCCTCGGATCATTGAGGTGCGAACCGCGCTTGCGGAGGCGCTGAGTTAGGGCGAGCGCGACGGGCAGATCATGTCAGTTGGGCAATGCGGCAACCCGTCGCTTGCCGCCCCGGCAGGATGTGCAATACAACGGCCTGCATGCCAAATGGCGGTTCGGGGGGAAGGCGGGTTGCTTCGAGCAGACCGAGCATGGGTTGTCGCGCCGAGGTCCGCGTCGTCGGCGCGGAGCGGTGCCGCGCTGGCCACGTCGGTCGCAGCGCACGTGCTTGCGGCCGCTGCTCTGTCGGTCGTCGTGTGGACCGCCGCACCAGATACGCCACCATCGGCGGCGGTCGCCATGGTGTTTGAGGCGCCGGCGTCGCCGCCCGCCGCGACACCGTCGGAGCCCGAAGCGACCCCTCCGACCGAGGCCGCGGTCGCGCAACCGCCTCAGCCTGAGCAAGCGGAACCGCCGCCACCGGAGCAGACGGCAGCCGCGCCGCCGGAGCCTGTCGAACCGCCGCCTGCCGTACCGCCGGAACCCGCCCCGGCGCCGCCGCCGGTGGTGCGAGCGGAAGCCCCGCCGCCATTGCCGCGGCCAAAGCCCGTGCCCAGGAAAGTTGCCACGGTTGCCAGACCAGAACCGCCGCAAGCGGGACCGGCCCCCAGTCCGCCGCCTCAGTCGGTTGCTTCGGCGCGTGAACTGGCGCCTCCAACGACGCAGTCGGTGTCGCCGGTCTCGGCGGGATGGAACACGCTGTTCTCGGCCTGGCTGGCATCCCGCAAAAACTACCCCGAGGCCGCTCGGCGGCGCGGCGAAGAGGGCAACGTCACCTTGCGATTCAAGGTGGCCGGCGACGGTACCGTGCTGGACGTCGCCCTGGTCACGGGCAGCGGCAGCCCGATACTGGACGCGGCCGCCCAGGCCCTGTTTCGCGACGCCAAGGTGCCGCCACCGCAGGTCGAGATTGACCGGACGGTGCGGCTGCGTTATCGGCTCGACAACTGAGCAACGATCGCTGCTCCGCGGAAGTAAAAGCAAATAGTTGGCGGGGCGGCGAATACAGGGAGTGGGGAAAAAGATGAGGGTCGGCGGTGCGGTTCTGGCGTCGATCTGCGCCATCTGTCTGATCACCGTGCCGTCGTGTCTGGTTGCCGGACAGCCTGATCCGGGCGCGAGCGACGAGCCGTTCGATATCGACATCACCTCGAAGCGACTAGATGCGGCGCGGCAGCAGATCCAACCAAGCCTCGGCGCGACAAAGTATCAATTCGACCAGCAGGCGCTGCAAGCGATCCCACAGGGTTCGAACGCGAACGTCAATCAGGTCGTGCTACAATCGCCGGGCGTTTGGCAGGACAGCTTCGGCCAGATCCACATTCGCGGCGAGCATGCCGATGTGCAGTATCGTATCGATGGGGTGCAATTGCCGGAGGGACTTTCGTTTTTCGGCCAGGCGCTGGAATCGAGGCTGGCGAATTCCGTTTCGGTGCTGACCGGAACGTTGCCAGCACAATACGGCATCAACACGGCTGGGGTGATCGATATTCAGACCAAGACCGGGTTCACCAGTCCTGGTCTAGCAATATCGATGTATGGCGGCAGTTGGGGTTGGCTGCAACCCAGCTTCGAGGAGGGCGGCCACAGCGGACCGGTCGACTGGTTCATCAGCGGCGATTATTTGCACAATGACCGTGGGATCGACAATCCGACGTTCCACTATGGCGCCTTGCACGACACAACCAATCAGTTTCACGGCTTTGCCCACGTGTCCGGCATCCTCGACGAGAACACCCGGCTTAGTCTGCTGGTTGGCGCTTACTCGGGTCAGTTCCAGATTCCCAATTCCGCCGGGCAGCCGACGACGCCGGGGCTGAGTGTCAATGGCATCAGCACCTACTCCAGCGCCGTGTTGAATGAAAACCAGCGGGAGTCGGCAAATTTCGGGATGCTGACGTTGCAGAAGCACACGGATGTCGTCGACGCGCAGATCGCGCTGTTCAGCCGCAACAACTATCTGCATTTCACCCCGGACCCGCTGGGGGATCTGCTGTTCAACGGCATATCTCAGGTGGCGACGCGATCCGACTTCGCCTCCGGCATTCAGGCGGATGCAAGCTGGAAAGTGGCGGAAGATCACACGCTGCGCGGCGGCGTATTGTTCCAGGGTGAGCGGGCGTCATTCAACACCTTATCTAGCGTGCTGCCGGTCGATGCCACCGGTGCGCAATCGGCGCCTGGACCGACCAGCTTCGGGCAGGGTGGCGGCAAGACGGGCTGGCTGTATGGCATCTATTTGCAAGACGAATGGCGCATTCTGCAGGCGCTCACTATCAACTATGGCGCGCGGTTTGATCAAATCGATGCATTCACCAACGAGAACCAGATCAGCCCGCGGATCAACATGGTCTGGAAGGCGACGCCGGGTACCACGGTCCATGCGGGATACGCGCGTTACTTTGCACCACCGCCACTGGAAGCGGTTACGCAGACCAATATTTCGGCGTTCCAAAATACTACGGCCGCGCCAGCGGTTACCGAGAACGATCCGGTCAGGGCGGCGCGGTCGAACTATTTCGATGCGGGTGTGACGCAGAAGCTGTTGCCGGGTCTGCAGGTTGGACTGGATACGTATTATCAAAATGCGACTAACGAGGGCGATGTCGGCCAGTTCGGGGCGCCGATCATTCTGACCGCGTTCAGCTACGCCAGGGCGCGCATCTACGGCGGGGAGCTGACCACGAACTATGAGAGCGGGCCGTGGTCGGCGTATGCCAATATCGGCTGGGCGAGATCCGAGGCCACCGGGATCAGTTCGGCGCAGTTCAATTTCGGAGCTGACGAACTGGCTTATATCAACTCGCACTGGATTAGTGTTGATCACGACCAGCGGTGGACCGGTTCGGCCGGCATCTCCTACCGGGTGAACCGCGACACCGGTCACCCGACCTTGTTATCGGTGGACTTCCTGTCGGGCAGCGGGCTGCGTGCCAGCACGCCGACGGTGCCGAACGGAGCGGCGCTTCCCGGGTACGGCGTGGTCAACCTGTCGGTGGTGCAGAAGCTGAAGGTCGGTGTGGGTACCGGTACCGATTTGCGTCTGGACGTGCTGAACGCCGGCGACACGATCTATGAGATCCGCAACGGCACCGGGGTGAGTGTCGGCGCGCCGCAATACGGGCTGCGCCGCACCATCCTGGCTGGCATCACGCAGCGCTTCTGAATGCGTGGGACGATTGGCACGATTGGCAATCCGCAGCATAATGTCGGCGAATGTCGTTTCCAGATGAGCAACCAACTGCCCCGTTCGCCAGCGCCGCCGTCGGGATGCCGGCTGTGGGGGGGCCGATCTTATCGGCCGATGCCAAGGCCGGGGCGGCTGTCGGGTCCGCGCCGGGATGGATGCGCAAATTCACCGGCCGATCGGGATCCCCGGCCAGCGAGGACAACGGCATCGAGGTGCGGAATGTCCAGGTCCGCCATGGGCGTCATGTGGCGCTGGAAGGGGTTAACGGGCGGTTCGCGACCGGCAGCCTGACCGCTGTGGTCGGCCCGAACGGCGCCGGCAAGAGCACGTTGCTGAATGTCATCTCGGGCCTGACCCGCCCCAATCGAGGGGAAGTCGTTTGCGCGGCGCGCGGGCGGAAGCGGATGGCCTATCTGCAGCAGCAGACTGAACTCGATCGTGATTTTCCGGTCACGGTGGCCGAATTGGTCGGATTGGGATTGTGGCGCAACTTCGGGGCCTTTCGCGCCCCGCGCCGTGTCGTTACCGATCGTGTCGTCGAGGCGGTCGGCGCGGTAGGACTGCTGGATTCGATTGACCGGCGCATCGGTGAGTTGTCGGTCGGCCAGTTGCGCCGAGCCTTCTTCGCGCGCCTGCTGTTGCTGGACGCCGAGGTAATGCTGCTGGATGAGCCGTTCGCGGCGGTTGATACCCGCACCGTGGAATCCCTGCTGACACTGATGGGGCGCTGGCATCAGGAAGGACGCACGATCGTCGCGGTCATGCACGAGATGGATCAGGTGCGTGCGTATTTCCCTTCGACCCTGCTGCTGGCGCGCAGCCCGGTCGCGTGGGGCGAGACCGGCGCGGTGCTGACCGGCGGCAATCTGGCCAAAGCGCTGTCCGTGGCATGACCCTGTCGTTCTACGCCCTGCTGATCGGCCCGTTCGAGGGCTTCAGCTTCATGCGCATCGCACTGGTCGCCTGTCTGGCGCTGGCGCTGGCGAATGGGCCCCTGGGCGTCATGTTGCTGCTGCGGCGGATGGCGCTGGACGGCGATGTGCTGTCCCACGCCGTCATGCCCGGGGCCGCCCTGGGTTTTGTCTATTCCATGCACTCGGTGACGGCGCTCAGCCTCGGCGGGCTGACGAGCGGCACTGTTGTGGCCGCGTTGAC
>DASYBP010000731.1:0-1666 GCA_036500715.1 Rhodopila sp. | reverse complement strand
GTTCTTGAATTGGAAGAGGTTGACCCCGCGACCTTCATGAAAACGCTCAGCGCGGGCGCGCCTGCCGAGTTGAAGCCCGCGAGTGCGGAGGCTGCCCCCGCGACCGTTCCCTTGGAAACGGCGCCACCCACGCAAGCTGCTGCGCCGACCGATCCGCGGCCCGTGGTCGTGATCGATCCCGGCCATGGCGGCATCGACAATGGCACCCAATCGGCCGACGAAGCCGAGAAGAACCTGGTGCTGGCATTCGGCCTGGCTTTGCGCGATCGCTTGGAGAAGAGCGGCAAATATCGTATCGTCATGACCCGCGCGGACGATACCTTTGTCCCGCTCGCCGACCGGGTGCGGATCGCGCGCAGCGAGTCCGCGGCATTGTTTGTGTCGATCCACGCCGATGCATTGCCGAAGGGCGAGGGCGATGCGCAGGGCGCTACCATCTATACGCTGTCCGACAAGGCCTCGGACGCGGAAGCCGAGAAGCTGGCGGAGGCGGAAAACCGCGCGGACGCGATTGGGGGGGTCAATCTGACCGATGAGCCGACCGAAGTGGCCGGCATCCTGATCGATCTCGCCCAGAGGGAAACCCGCACATTCTCAAATCGCTTTGCCCGTATATTGATGGGGCAAATGAAGACGACGGCGCGGATGCACAAGCATCCGCTCAAGTCGGCCGGTTTTCGGGTCCTTAAGGCACCCGATGTGCCTTCAGTCCTGGTCGAACTCGGCTACGTCTCGAACAAGGATGACCTCGAACATCTGGTCTCGGAAAACTGGCGCAACCGGACAGTGGCCGCCATGGCCCAGGCGATCGACGTTTTTCTGGCCAAGCGCCTTGCAACGGCGGCGCCCGCGAAATGATGGAACAGGCCGGGAAGCCCTAGTTTGGCCACAGCGCCTGCCGTATAGAAAAACCCGAGACTGTTCGGAATCAGTCAAACTTCCGCCGCGCAGGCGCTAGAATGAGCCGGGCGCGGGAACCCCGGGACGCCGGGACGCTCGCACTTCTGAGCTCGTACTTCTGAAGAAGGCGCCATCCGCTGCGGCGCATCGGTTGGAACGGATAATAAGAATGCGCTTACTGGTGCGGTTCCTGGGTTTCCTGTTCGCCGCCGGAACGGTTCTGTTCCTGGTGGGGGTTGCCGCCGCGGCGGGAATGATCTGGCATTTCTCGAAGGACCTGCCCGACTATTCGCAGCTGCAGGATTATGAGCCGCCGGTAATGACGCGCGTCCATGCCGTCGACGGCTCGCTGCTCGCCGAATATGCCAGGGAGCGCCGGCTCTATTTGCCGATCCAGGCGGTGCCGAAACTCGTCATCAACGCCTTCCTCGCGGCAGAGGACAAGAATTTCTACGAGCATGGCGGCGTCGATTACTCTGGCATGGCGCGCGCGGCGATCCTCTACGCGGAGAATTACGGCTCGAACCGCCGTCCGCAGGGCGCCTCCACCATCACCCAGCAGGTCGCGAAAAACTTCCTCCTGAACAACGAGGTGTCGTTCAGCCGTAAGATCAAGGAAGCGTTGCTGGCGATGCGGATCGAACGCGCTTATTCCAAGGACAAGATCCTCGAGCTCTATTTGAATGAGATCTATCTGGGGTCGGGCGCATACGGCATCGCCGCTGCGGCGCTGGTCTATTTCGACAAGTCGGTCAACGAGCTGACG
>DASYBP010000730.1:0-6132 GCA_036500715.1 Rhodopila sp. | reverse complement strand
GAGGAAGCCGAAAGCGCCTTCAGCGGCGCACGGCCGCGCGGCCTGCTGCGCATCGATGTTCAGGGTACCCAGGCGCGGCGCTTCATCATACCCGCCCTGCGCCGGTTTTTCGCCGCCTATCCGGATCTGGAAATGTTCATGGGCGAGGGCGACCGCTTCGTCGATCTCGTCCACGAGGGCATCGACTGCGTGCTGCGCGCCGGCGAACCGAAGGAGAGCGACCTGGTCGCGCGCCGAGTTGCCATTCTGCCCGAGACGACCGTGGCATCGGCCGAGTACATCGCCTGTTTCGGCATTCCCCGGCGGTGGGACGCGCTGGACGGGCATCGGATGATCGGCTTCCGCTCCTCGGCGACCGGCGGTGTGTTGCCGCTTGAGTTCACGGTGAACGGTGTTGGCAGGACCGTAGCGCTGCCCTCCGTTCTGTCGGTCAATGGCGCCGACACTTACAGGGCAGCCGCGTTGCAGGGCCTCGGCCTGATTCAGGTGCCGCGCTATTCCGTCGAGCAGGACCTAGCCGACGGCTCGCTGGTGGAATGCCTGCTTGACACCCCGCCCTCGCCGACCTCGGTCTACGTGCTCTACCCGCGCAGTCGCCAACTCAGCCTGCGGGTCCGCGTGTTCATCGACTGGATCGCCAAGGAATATGCTAGCCATATCGGACCGGTGGCGACGGCTGACACTGCCCGTTCATCGCACTTACTTGCCCCAAGTGGATGACTGCTTTTCACCCATGACCGCCGGAGGGGACACAGATGTTTCTGTCGGCCGTCGAGAATTGAGCCACCTCGCCTGAGCGACCGAGATGGCGCAGAGCCGGCGTCTGAGCAACCGGCCCTCTTGTCCACTTTCCACCCGAAGCGGTTCATCCGGCCGGACCGACCCTGCTCCGATAGCAGGCGGTGATGCTCTCAAGAAACCAAGAACTGGTCTAGCAACCGGTCAAGATCTCTGTGTCGGGGTACTAATTAGTGTGCCCCAGCACCGCCGCCGGAAGTCCGGCGCATTCCCACCGTGGTTACCAGCGCCACCAGCAACGCTGCCCCCATCAGGCAGAACGCGTCACCGTAGGCCAGCAGGTAAGACTGCATGCGGACGGTGCGGCCGATCTGTACGACCGCCTCGTGCCAGGCGGCGCCCGCGTCGCTTATGCCGTTCGCCATGAAATAGCTCTGCAAGGAAGCGATCCGCTGGCGCGTTGCCTCGTTCAGCAGCGAAACATTGTTTGTAATGATATTGGAGTGAAACTGCTCGCGCTTGGTCACGAACGTTTCCAGCACGGCGATCCCGACGGAGCCGCCCAGGTTGCGCATCATGTTGAACAGCGCGGAGGCGGAGCCGGCGTTCTCACGCTCGATCCCGCCGGTCGCTATCGCCGACAGCGGGGTCATGATCAGCGACTGTCCCAGGGCGCGAACCAGGTTCGGCACCAGCAACTGATCACCGGCGTAATCGGGAGAAATCTGCAGATTCAGAAAGCAACTGAAGGCAAACAGGGCGAAGCCCACCGCCGCCAGCAGCCTGGTATCGATGTGGCGCATCAGGAGCGGCAAGAACGGGATCAACACAAGCTGCGGCAGTCCGGTCCAGGCCAGCACCATCCCGACCTGTTCGGAGTTGTAGCCCTGGGTCTGCGACAGATAGACCGGAAGTAGATACACCGATCCATACAGCGCCATCCCCATGACGACGTTCGCCACGCTGCCCAGGCCGAAGTTCCGCCGCAACAGCAGGCGCAGATTCAGCAACGGGTTCCGGGTGGTCAGCTCGATCCACAGAAACAGCGCGAACGCGACCGCAGCGACGATCGACAGCCGCAGGATGAACGCGGAACCGAACCAGTCGTCCTTGTTGCCTTCCTCGAGCACGGTCTGCAGCGACGCCAGAGCGATCGCCAGCGTGGCGATTCCGGCCCAGTCGCCGTCACGCAGCATGCCCAGCTTCATTGGCGCCGGGCGCAGCGTTGGCCACAGCGTGGCGAGCATGAACGCACCGGGCGCAAGGTTGACGTAGAAGATGTACTGCCAGCCGTAGGTCTCGGTCAGGTAGCCGCCGATGGTCGGCCCGATCGCCGGTGCAAAGGTCGCCGACACGGCGAACAGCGCCAGCCCGACCGGCTGCTTCGCCCGCGGCAGCATGGTCAGGGTGATGGTAAAGGCCAGCGGGATCAGCACGCCGCCGAAGAAGCCTTGCAAAGCTCGCAGCACGATCATCTGCTCAAGGTTGTGTGCGAACGCGCAGGCCACCGACATCACCAGGAACATGATCGTGTTGCCCAGCAGGTAGCGGCGCAACGAGAACACCGGCGCCAGGAAGCCAGTCAGCGGGATCACCACGATCTCGGCGACCAGATAGGCGGTGGAAATCCACCCTCCGTCATCGATGCCGGCGCCGATGGCGCCCTGGATGTTGGGCAGGGAGGCATTGGTGATCTGGATGTTCAGCACCGCGATGAAGGCGCCGATCATGGCGCCGCACACCGCAAGCCAGGTCTTCAGGTCGGCCTGCGGTTCGGTGTCGGCCACCACAATTCGCGTGCTCATTGCGGCGCGTTCATTGGATCAGCGGGTGTCGATCGACGGCTCGACCGACATGCCGGGGCGCAACAGGTCGGCGTCCGTCCCCGGCGCCTTGTCCAACACGATCTTCACCGGCAGGCGCTGGACGATCTTGGTGAAGTTGCCGGTGGCGTTATCCGGGGGCAGCAGCGCGAACTGCAGGCCGGTCGCCGGGGCAATACTGTCGACATGGCCGTGAATCCGAGCATCGGGGAAGGTGTCGACGGAGACATTTACGGGCTGGCCGGGGCGCACGTTGGTGAGCTGTGTTTCCTTGTAGTTCGCCACGACATAGACCGCATTGAGCGGCACCACCGCCATCAACTGGGTGCCGGCCTGGACATATTGCCCGACTCGCAAGGTGCGGGCGCCCACGGTCCCGTCCACCGGGGCCTTCAGGGCGGTGTAGCCGAGGTTGAGGCGAGCCTGCAGTTCGGCGGCGGCATAGTGCTCGAGTTGCGCGGCCGCCTTGACGCGCGCCGCCCGCAGGACATCGACCTGCTGTTTGGCCGCGGTCAGCGCCGCGTTGGCCTCCGCCAGAGCCGCCGTCCGCTGCAGCAGTTGAGACTCTGCCTGCTGGTCTGACTGGATGGTGCCCGCGCCGGAGCGAGACAACGTCGCATACCGCGCATGATCCTGCTGGGCAAAGCGCAGCGCCGCATCGGCCGCCGTGACCTGTTGGCTGGCCTGCTCGATCATCGATGTCTGCATGGCGAGCTGTGCGTCGATCGAGTGGATCTCGTCGTTCGCAGTCTCCCGGTCCGCGACCGCCTGTTGGAGGGCGGCCTGGTAATCGCGGTCGTCAATCCGGGCGAGCAGCTGGCCGGCCTTGACCGGCTGATTGTCAACGACGAGCACCTGGGCGATGTAACCCGGCACGCGCGGCGCGATCAACGTGCTGTCGGCCTGGACATAGGCGTCGTCGGTGGAGACCATGAAGCGGCCGGTCCGCCAGTATTCGGTGCCGAATTGTCCTGCCGCTGCCATGCCCACCACCGCGAGCACACCCAGGGCAATCTGTTTCAGCAGGCCTTTCCGCCGGGCGATGGCGCCCGCGCGAATGCCGTCGGGCTTGCCGTCGATTACCCGCTGTGCCGTCATCGTATACTCCGTGGGGCCTACTTTGGGGGGCTTGCTCTATTTCGCTACATTCTGTAGCGCGCCTATATGGAACCTAAGCGGCAAGACCACCCGTGCCGAAAGAAGATACGCGACATGCTGTAGCGGAATGCCTCAATCTGCTACCGATTGCCTATAATGCGGGCGAAAGGGATGTGTGATGGAGAATTTGGCCATTGCCCACGCACCTGTTGCCCACCGCTTGGGGCGCCCACGGTGTGATGCCACGCGGAAAGCGGTGTTACTCGCCGCGTATGATCTGCTGGCCGAGGGCGGGCTGAGCCGGTTCACCATCGAGGGCGTGGCCGCCCGGTCCGGCGTTGCGCGCACCACGATCTACCGCTGGTGGCCAACCAAAGGGGCGCTGGCGATGGAGGGTTTCCTGGCGGCGATCAACGCCGATCTTGCGCGGCCGCAATCCGACTCCGTTGTCGCTGATATGCAAGCCCTGATGCGATCCTTCGCGCGGCTGCTGCGCGGGGAGGTGGGGCGCATCATTCGGTGCATCATCGCCTCGGGGCAGAGCGACCCGGAAACAATCGACGCCTTTGTCACCGGCTACGTCACCCCGCGGCGAGCGGAGGTACGGGCGATTCTCGAGCGCGGGATTGCGTCCGGCGAGTTGCGCGCTGACCTGGACGTGGAGATGGTGAACTACAGCCTGTTTGGGCCGGCCTATTTGCGCATGCTGCTGAACGAGGGTGTGGACGAGGCCTGGATGGACCGGCTGTCGGGCTTCGTGCTTGCGGGATGCCTGGCCTGAGACGGCAAATGATCGCTGCCCGGTGGTGAGGTTGGGTCTATAAGCCGCCGAGCTTGAATAGGATCGTTGCATGCCAAAGCCACGCGGCCGCCATTTTTTCGCGAATCCCGGTCCGACCAACATTCCCGACAGCGTGCTGCGGGCAATGGACCGTCCTAGCATCGATTTCAACGATCCGGAGTTTGTGCCGGTCTACGATGCCGCGTTCGCCGGGTTGAAGCGCGTGCTGGGCACCGATCGGCATCTGTTCATGTACAACGCCTCGGGTCACGGCGCGTGGGAGGCCAGCCTGACCAATCTGCTCTCGCCCGGCGATACGATTCTGGTGCTGGAGTCGGGCTATTTCTCGGAGGAATGGGCGGCGATGGCGCGCAGCCACGGATTGGCGGTGCGCGTCGCGGCGGCGGACTGGCGGCGGGGGGTCGATCTCGCCGAGGTGGGCCGTATGCTGGCCGCCGATACAGCCCACGCGATCAAGGCGGTCTGCGTCGTGCACAACGAGACCGCCACCGGGCTGATGACGCCGCCGCGGGCGGTCAGGGCGGCGATCGATGCGGCCCGCCATCCGGCGCTGTTCCTGGTGGATACGATTTCGTCGCTGGGGTCGCTGGAATTCCGCATGGGCGACTGGAAGATCGACTGTGTGGTCGGCGGCAGCCAGAAGGGGTTGATGCTTCCCACCGGGATGAGCTTCACCGGCGTGTCTGACAAGGGGCTGGCGGCACACCAGGCGGCGAAGCTGCATCGTTTCTACTTCGACTGGACGATGATGACAGACCGGCCGCAGAAGAGCTTCATTGGCACGATCCCGGTGAACGTCTTCTATGGTTTGCGCGAGTCCATCCGCCTGCTGGAGGAGGAAGGTCTCGACAACGTGGTCACTCGGCACGCGCGGCTGGCCGAGGCGACGCGGCGTGCGGTTCGGGTCTGGGCGGGAAATAGCGGGCCGACACTGTTTTGCACATCGCCGGACCGGTACTCCGACTCAGTGACCGCCGTGCTGATGCCGGACGGCTTCAGCGGCGATGCGCTGCGCAAGACGCTGCGCGAGCGCTTCAACGTCTCGCTGGGCGGTGGGCTGGGAAAGCTGAGCGGCAAGATTTTTCGGATCGGCCATCTGGGGGATCTGAACGAGCCGATGCTGCTGGGGGCGCTGGCGGCGATCGAGATGGGGATGCGGATCGAGCGGGTGCCGCACGGCCGCGGCGGTGTCGAGGCGGCGATGGCGTTTCTGGCGGAAGCGTAGATCGCCGTCGGGCTCCGACTAAGGTCGGTCTCAGGCGTTGTGTCCCGGCAGGAGGCCGGACCGTCAATAGTAACGCCAGCGGCGCCGCCGCTTGTCCCACGAGCGGTGCTTATACCGGTGATGGTTCCAGTAGTAGTCGACGGGCTGGGCGTGCGTGGTCTGAAACGCGGTCTCTGGGGCCAGCATGCGCGTAGCGGGGGCGGCGGACGCGATGGCGGATGCGCCAGCGATCAAGCCGCAAACCACCAGCGTCCGCAGGATGACTCCATGCATGTTACGCTGCCTCCAGACTAGTTGCACTTTACGTCTGACCCAGACGATATGGATGTTATACCACGTCTCCTAAACATTGACGTACGCCCAATCACGGGATCCGATGGATCGGATGCGTTGCGGATCATTGGTTAGGAACAGCCAGGCCTGTCTGCAGGCCTCGACAATGTCCT
>DASYBP010000729.1:0-2786 GCA_036500715.1 Rhodopila sp. | reverse complement strand
GGCAGCGAAGCGGCGGCAAGGATTTCAGCGGCGGTCATGCGGGGCGGGCCTGCATGGCAAGGGTTTCGACTTGCCACGTATACGATCCTCAGCGGTTGGAACCTACCGGTTGCGTCCGGCCGGGTTGCGTTGCTCCGTTGTGCGGATCGTAAAAAAACGCAACGCAACGGTTCCGTTTACTTTCTGGTGGCCTATATACGAGGTCTCCAACCAGGAGCCTTCGTATGGTTACCTTTCACCACTGGTCAGCCGTTTGCCGCATCGCCTGTCTGGTCATCGCCAATGTTGCCCTCGCGGGCTGCGTGATAGTTCCGGCTCCGTGGCATCCACCGAGGTACTCTTATTACCGCTAGAACGTACCGCCCTCGGGGTGGGCGGCCGACCCGGGACGAAGCACCGCTGCTGACCGAACGGGTACTGGACGCGGCGACTGACCTATTTCTGCGCGACGGCTACGGCACTACCAGTCTGGAGGCGGTGGCCGCCGCCGCGGGCGTCTCCAAGCGCACTCTCTATGCCCGTTTCGCCGGCAAAGCAGCGCTATTGCAGGTGGTGGTGGCGCGGCTGGTAACAAACTGGCTGCCAGCGTTTGACGCCGAAATCGAGCAGGCGGGCGGGCTTCGCGACGCGCTGCTTGGCTCGGCCAGGGTCATGCTTGCGACTGCGCTGACGCCGCAGGCACTCGGGCTCTATCGGCTGATCATCGCCGAAATCGGGCGGTTCCCCGAACTCGCTCTGATCATGCGTGACGCCGGCGCGGGCGCCGGCACGGATCGTCTGGCCGGCGTGATGGAGGCCGCAGGTATTGCCGACCCCATTTGGGCGGCCGAGCAGTTCATGGTGCTGGTACTGTCCGTCCCACAAAGACGCGGGCTGGGGCTTGGATTGCCGCTCGACACTGCGGAGCGGGAGGTGTGGGCGACGCGTGCGGTAGACCTTTTCCTGGACGGGCTGCCCATCAGCGAGGGCAGAGCGCCCGAGGCCGAGGACGACGCCGCTGTTATCGGTCAGACGGGGGGCAAATGTGCCTGAAGCCATGGCGGCAGCGTGAGGACCAGACGAGCGCGTGTGCGCTGCCAAAGCGCCGAGAGCAGCAGCAACCCGGTTCCGATGCAGAACGCTGCTACCGTGAACGCCGGGGTCTCCGAACCCGCGCCGGACAGCAGTTTCGACATGGCTGTCAGGACGTAGATGAGCGACGACACCAGGACCGCGCGGCGGTCCACTGCCAGTGCCACCAGCGCCAACAGCAGATAGCAACCCACCGCCGCGGCTGCGCTGGAAATGCGGACTCCCGGGGCAAAGGCAAACACGCCAAAGACTGTAAAAACGGGATGCACAATCATGGGCGCGGCCGCCATGTGCAGCCAGAACCCCGTGTCCGCACGCCTGGTGACGCGGAGGCGGTCGCTGGCGTCCCACCACATCGCCAGCCCGAATAGGATGACCCCGGCAACGCCGATCAGGAGTGGAGTAAACTGCCTCAGCTCGGGAAACGAGACGATCAACATCGACAAGATGCCGCTGGAGGCGGCAAGGGCCCCGACTGCGACCGTGATGGGGACCATGAATCTGCGCCAGTGAACGTAAGCCGCAAAACAGCCAGCCAGCATCGCGAAGACGACTACGAGGGATCCTGAGGCCATCAAGCCATGGAAAGCGGCCGAGCCGCGTCCGGGCGACGGCGGCAGCAATGCGTTCTCAAACGACATCACCGAGGCGATAGTCGAGCCGACGAAGAACAGGAGAAGGACAATGCTGGGCAGAGCCATCCGGCGACGGCGCGTGAAGTATTCCGCGAGCCCCCAGCTCGCACATGCGGTGACTGGACCGGCAAAGAAAGTCGCCGCGAAAGCGGATGTCCGACCGAGAAGCGTGCCTGCCGCCACCAGCACCATCACGATGGCAATGGTGACGAAGATATCGTTGAAGCCCGTCAGCAGCCTGAACGATTCCTCATCAGCCCCCGGTGCGGCACGGCTACGGGCCATGAAATCGCGAAAACCATCGGCCGCCTCCCGGGTCAGGACGCCATGTCTGACGGCCGCTTCAAGGTCCGAATCCGCGTACATGAACGCACAGCCCCACTGCCTATGAAAAGCGACGGTCACTTATCAGAATATTACGAGAACGCGAAGAATGGGAGACCGACGCCGAAATCTTCGAGGCAGCCTATGGCCGCCGAAAAGTAGATGCCCTGATGCCTGGCTCGGCCTGATACCGACGCGCTTATCAGAGTGATGGCGCCGCGCGCCGAGGCCGGTGCCTGCGAAACCAAAATACCGTGCCGCGAAGCCGGAGGTTAAGGAGGTTCCCGCGATTAGCGTCCCGCCCGCCATGGGTTGTGGACCGGACATGTGGACCAGATGGATCGCGCGGGGCGGAACGCCGAGAGTCACCGAAGGACTTGAGCTGGCTGGGGGACCTGGATTCGAACCAAGGCTGCCCGGGTCAGAGCCGGGAGTTCTACCGCTAAACTATCCCCCAATCGCGGGCGCGCTGCGTAACACGCGGCACCACTGGCTGCAACGCCGGACAACAGATGTCGGGTGGGTAATCCCCAATGCTCTTGCAAGCGGCGACTGTCCGGCAAATGATCGATGGATGACCGACGCTAGCGCGCCGTTGGCGGCCACGGTCGCCACCCGGGAGATCCAGACTGCCGCCGCGCGGCCAGCGCCCCTGCGCGCCACGGCCGGCCCGGCGCAGGCGACATATGGCGCGCTCGACCTCGGCACCAATAATTGCCGGTTGCTGGTGGCCGCGCCGTCGCCTGGGGGCGGGTT
>DASYBP010000728.1:0-1977 GCA_036500715.1 Rhodopila sp. | reverse complement strand
CCGTCCCGCGACACGCCGTTCGAATTCCGCCGCCAGTTTGGGATAGGCGGCTCTATAGGACGCGAACCTCGCCTCCCATGCCGTCTGCAGCGCAACGCCCCTGGCGCGGCCGTCCCAGGCCTGCCGCACCGGATCCGGTATCGCGAACGGAGCACTGGTCCAACCGAGCGCCTGCCGCGTCGCTTCAGCTTCGGCCGCGCCGAGCGGCGCGCCGTGCACGTCGTGAGTGCCGGCCATCGAAGGCGAGCCCCAGCCTATCACGGTCTTGCAGCATATCAGCGTCGGCTTGCCACTGCCGACCGTGGCCTTCGCCAAGGCCGCCTCGATTGACGCAAGGTCGTGTCCGTCAACGCCGCGAATCACCCGCCAGCCATAGGAAGCGAACCGGGCAGGGGTGTCGTCGCGGAACCAGCCTTCCACGTGGCCATCGATCGAGATCCCGTTGTCGTCGTAGATGACGACCAGCTTGTCCAGATCCAGCGTGCCGGCCAGCGAGCAGGCCTCATGCGAGACCCCCTCCATCAGGCAGCCGTCGCCGACGAAAACAAAGGTGCGGTGGTCGACGATGACGTGGCCGTCGCGGTTGAATTCCTGCGCCAGCAGTTTCTCCGCCAGTGCCATGCCCACGGCGTTGGCGAGGCCTTGACCGAGCGGGCCGGTGGTGGTCTCGACACCTGGCGTCAGACCGGTTTCCGGGTGGCCCGGCGTTCGGCTGCCCAGTTGACGGAAGGCCCTTATGTCGTCGATCGACAGGTCGTAGCCGGTCAGGTGCAACAGCCCATACAGCAGCATCGAACCGTGTCCATTCGACAGCACGAAGCGGTCGCGATCGGGCCACGCCGGGTCCGCCGGGTTATGCCGCAGATGACGCCGCCACAGCACCTCGGCTATGTCCGCCATGCCCATCGGCAGGCCGGGGTGGCCGGACTTCGCCGCCTCGACGGCATCGATTGCCAGAAAGCGCAGAGCATTGGCCAGCGTTTGCCGCTCCCCGGCGTGCGCCGGTGATTCAGTCATCCAATCCATTTGTTACTCTCCCTTTATAAGGCGCGCTTCTTGCGATCCATGAGTTGCAGGATCATCGGCGTGAAGATCAGCTGCATCGCCAGCGGCATCTTGCCGCCGGGGCAAACAATGGTGTTGGCCCGTGACATGTAGCTGTCGTGCAGCATCGACAGCAGATAGGGCATGTCGATGCCCTTCGGATTGCGGAACCGGATCACCAGCATGCTCTCATCGGCACTGGGAACGTCGCGCGCGATGAATGGATTGGACGTGTCGACCGTCGGCACGCGTTGGAAATTCACATGCGTCTGGGTGAATTGCGGGCAGATATAGTTCACGTAATCCGGCATGCGGCGCAGGATCGTATCGACCACCGCTTCCTGACTGTAGCCGCGGGCCTTCTTGTCACGGTGCAGCTTCTGGATCCATTCCAGATTGATGATCGGCACGACGCCAATCAGCAGGTCGGCATGACGGGCGATATTGATCTCGCCATCCACCAGTCCGCCGTGTAGCCCTTCATAGAACAGCATGTCGGTGCCCGCCGGGATGTCCTCCCAGGGCGTGAAGGTGCCGGGCGTTTGCGTGTAGGGCGCGGCCTCCTGTTCGTTGTGCAGATATTTGCGGACTTTCCCGGTCCCGGTTTCGCCGTATGCGTGAAACAGCGCCTCGAGCTCGGCGAACAAATTCGCCTCGGGGCCGAAATGACTGACATGATGGTTGCCGCGCTCGCTGGCCTCTTTCAGCACGGCGCGCATCTCGACCCGGTTGTAGCGATGGAACGCATCGCCTTCCAGCATCGCGGCGTTGATTCCCTCCCGCCGGAAAATCTGCGCGAAGGTGGTCGTGACGGTGGTCGTGCCTGCGCCGGACGATCCGGTGATCGAAATGATGGGGTGCTTGCGCGACATGATCAGGCTCCCGTGAACAAGGATCGCACGTTGAACAGCGGCGTCCTGAACACCGGGTCGA
>DASYBP010000727.1:0-1986 GCA_036500715.1 Rhodopila sp. | reverse complement strand
TCAGCAGCGTGAAAGAGACGCACATGAACTTGCCGCGCAACCGCGCGAGCGAATCGGGAAAGTCCGGCCAGCATTTCAGGCTGTGGATCGTATCCCACCACAACGTGTGGCGCTCTTGTTCGCTGAATACGGCAAGCCCGTTGTCGGCGAGCACTTATCGAGGGCGTCACGATGAGCGTCGTCAAAGGTCATTGTAACCGGCCCGTGTTCGCCGTGGTTCACGATCAGTTTGAGGGACCGGCGGCGAAATTCGTTGGCGAGCCTGGTCCAGTCGCGCTCGACCCCGTGCCGGGCGCCAACCGCAGCGAGCGCCGTCCGCATGCCGGTATGCCAGTCAAGAATGGTGCCACCGGTATCGAAACAAAGTGCCTTGATATTGCTCACGCTCATAATCTCATGCCTCCCTGTCGCAGATGCGATGTCCGCAGCGGCCCGGCGCACCCCACGCCGAAAGCGATGGGCCGTTTCGTGAGTGTCGCCGCAGCAAAGTGGCGCCCATGATCGTACACCGGCAGATCACATTGCCGGTTTTCCGAATGATGGATGGCCGCATCGGCCGATCCCTCACACGGTCACGCGGCGCAAGAACGCACAGATCACCGCCATCTTGACGATCACATCCCCGACGAACGGCTCGATGGCCGTGCTGATCCTCGTCGCCAGCGCGGGCGGTGGGGCTGCCGTGCCACCCAGCAGAACCGCCAGCCGGTCTGCCCGTGCCAACGCCGCGCGCTGCGCCCGTTCGATGGCGTTCGCAAGCCGCCCGTCCGCGTCCAGCGGTGCGAGCAGCAGCCAGGCAAACGACAGATACGACGGCCAGTGCGCGAGATGCCGGTACATGCTGGCGAGCACCGCACCCGGACGCCGCGTGCCGAATCCATTCAGCGCGACCACTAGCGCGGCGGTCTCGGCTTGCATGTCGGTCAAGTCGAGCAACCGGGGCAGCCTGGTTCGGGGGACCGCTGATACTGACCGCGGTTCAACGGGCTGGCCGTCTCGCCGTGCATGCCCTTCCAGGTGCGCGCGTAACGCGGACAGTGCCACCATCGCCATCGCGTTGGTATGGTCATAGGCGGCCAGGACGTCCCGGATAGCGGCCATGTCGTCCGGCCGCAGGCCAAGCGCCGCAAACACATCCATGGGGATCGCCGGCATCGGCGGCAGCGCCAGTTCTCCATGCAGCGCCGCCGCCTCGCGGCGCACCGCTCCGTCGACGTAGGACGGGCGCAGTGTGGCCCAGGCCCACGGCAAGGCGCCGTCGATCGTTGCGAGGTGGCGCCAGATCAGGTTGACGACATTAACTTCCAGCACCTGGCGGATATCGGCGAAGATCGCCGCGGTCTCATGCGTCGCGGCCGCTTCCGTGACCGCGGGAACCGGGTCGCTCATGTTGCCCTCATGCGATGCGATAGCGTTTGACGGCGTCCGTATCCCACGACACGCCGGTGCCCGCCCGATCCGGCACTCGGGCCATGCCGTCGGCGATGCGCAGCGGTTCGGCCAGGATCGGCACTGCCCAGTCGACATATTCCAGCCAATGGCAGGTCGGGGTGGCGGCCAGCAGATGCGCACTGACCTCCGGGAAGATGTGCGACGACATCTCGATCCCGACGGCGGACGCCAGCGCGGCAGCGCGCTGCCATCCCGTGACGCCACCGATCCGTTCTAAGTCCGGCATGACATAGTCACAGGCGTCGGCGGATAGGGCCGCAGCCATCGTTGGAGCACCGGCGAAATTCTCCCCGATCTGCACGGGCGTGATCAGCGCGGCGGCGATCCGCGCGCATCCGGCGTAGTCGTCGTGCCGGGTGGGTTCCTCGATCCAGTACAGCCCCTCGTTGTCCTGCCCTCGGCCGCGCTGGATCGCCTCGGTGACGGTCAGGGCCTGGTTGTAGTCGGCCATCAGCGCGACGCTGTCGGGCAACCGGCGACGAACCGCGCGCACCACCGCAAGGTCCTGCTCTGCGGTCGACCGTCCGAGACGCA
>DASYBP010000726.1:0-3103 GCA_036500715.1 Rhodopila sp. | reverse complement strand
CCGGTCGGCATAGCGCTTGGTGTCGCGGAACCGCAACGGGTCGGCGACAGGTTTCGGCAGCTCGATCCGGGTGTAAGCGTTGACGTCAAACGTCCAGTCAAGCCGCTCGGTCGAAGTAGCCCGCAGGTGGTGGGCGCAATGCGGACACACTTTGAGGTTGGCCACCAGATCGCGATGGAAAATCATCTGCTGGCACGCAGGGCACTGGTGCCACAGGTTGTCCGGTACCGAGGATCGTGTGAACAGCGTGCGGATCTTCGGTCGGACGTATTCGGTGAGCCAGCTCATGCGCGGGTGATAGCGGGGGATTGAAGGGCGAGCAAGCGAGCTTCCTGTCGCATTGCCCGGACTTTGACTGCCCCGACTTTGACTGCCCCGACGCGGGCGTCGCGAAGATGGCCTCCTGGCACCGTTCGCCCAGGCGGCTATCGCACCATGAACGCCTAGCGGCACTGGGCGGCGTGCGGGCGTCCGCGATAGCCTAAAGTCAAACAAAACCAGGTGACGTGGGAACGGCCGCTCTTGCATGGCCTGAGGTGCTCGTGTAAACGTCGTTGTTGCAAGTCATTCGCATTTGCATCGTGGGAACCGCCGCATGCTCGTCAGCCTGATCATCGTCTTGCGGGAAGCCTTGGAGGCCGGCCTGATTGTCGGCATCGTCCTCGCCGCGACCGAGGGTGTCGTCCGGCGCGGCCGCTGGATCGCCGCTGGTGTGGCCGCGGGCGTTGCCGGTGCCAGCCTCGTTGCCGCGTTTGCCGCCGTTCTGTCCGATGCCTTCGAGGGCATGGGCCAGGAGCTGTTCACCGCGGCCATTCTGTGTTTCGCCGTCGTGATGCTGAGCTGGCACATTCTGTGGATGTCGCACCACGCGCGCACCATGGCCGCCGACCTCCGCGGGGTTGGTGAGGCGGTGCGGCTCGGGCAGCGCTCGCTGGCGGCCTTGGCCACCGTCGTCGCCATCGCAGTGATGCGCGAGGGGGCGGAGGTTGTGCTGTTCCTCTATGGTATTGTGGCCGCATCACACACGACGGCCCTGTCGCTGGCGGTTGGCGGTGTCGGTGGGCTGGCGGCGGCGTGTCTTGCCTCATGGCTGCTCTACCGTGGGCTGTTGGCCATCCCGCTGCATCGGCTGTTTCGCGTGACCAATGTGCTCATTGCGCTGCTGGCGGCCGGTATGGCCGGGCAGGCGGCTGCGGTTTTGAATGGCGTGGATCTGCTGCCGAGCTGGGGCGAGCATCTGTGGGACAGCAGCGCCTTGCTGGCTGATGACAGTCTGGTCGGACGCAGCCTGCACGCCCTGATCGGTTACTCGGCCCGGCCCTCGGGCATTCAACTTGCAGCCTATCTGACAACGTTACTTGTGCTGGTCGTTGCCTCGCGCGCGATTGCGGCGCCGCGCAGAAATAAGATTGCGGCCGCCGTGGTCGGAGCAGCTCTGATGGCTGGCGCGCCGGCGCGCGGCAATGATTTGCCGGTGCTGGTATTCCACAACCATCGCTTTGAACCCCCGCGGATCGAGGTCCCGGCGCATCAGAAATTCAAACTCCTGGTGAAGAACACCGACGATACCGCGGACGAATTCGAGAGCGTCGATCTGAACCGCGAGAAACTGGTAACGCCGGGGCAGACGATTACGGTGTTTCTTGGACCGCTCGAGCCAGGCACATACAAATTCTTTGGCGACTTCCATCAGGATACCGCGCAGGGCGTGCTGGTGGCGAAATGACACGGGCTGGATTGGGGTTGAGCACGGTGCTGGCGCTGCTGGCCCCGCTGGAGGCACACGCCGACTTCCATCTGTTTTCGCCCTATGAAATCGATTTCGGCGAGCTTGAAATCGAGCATAACGGCGATGCGGTGTTCGATCGCCGTGCCGACCAGAGGGGTGCCGCAAGTTACACCATCGAGTTCGGCACCGGGCTGACGCCTTGGTGGCACAGCGAGATCGAGTTCGGTTTTGATCGTGCGCCGGGGTTCGAGGAGCCGACGCTGCTGACCCAACTGGTGTCGGAGAACATGTTCCAGTTGACCGAACCGGGGGAGTACTTGCTTGATACCGGATTTTACTTCGAGTACGGGCAATCGGTCACGACCGGCCGTAATGCCGCCGCGAACGAGATTACCTTCGGGCCGGCGATAGCCAAGGATATCGGCCGGACCACGCACATGCTCAACCTGTTCCTGACCCGGCAACTGGGACCGGATCAGACCAGCCAGGGACTCGATGTTACTTATGCCTGGCAGAGCCGCTGGAATATCTGGACACCGCTGTCGCCGGCGATTGAGGTCTACGGCGACGCGGGTGAGCTGGGCAACTGGCCTCGCCTGGCGCGCCAACAGTTGCGCGTCGGTCCTGTCGGGATCGGCTTGATCCACCTCAACGAACTTGGACTTGGTCATGCGGGGAACCTAAAATACGAGCTGGGCTGGCTGTTCGGCGCGACGCCTGCCACCGCCCACGGTACCTTGCGCTGGCGGGTGGAGGTGGAAATCCCGTTTTAAGGGTGGCGGCCTTCTGTATCTACATGTGTAGTTGTATGAGTATTAATCCATTATTTACCTCTGGCACGTAATCTCCTGGCGAAGCTGCCAGGAGCCAGGGTGTGACACTTGCGATGCCGCAACTTACTGCCGATGACGGGCCGAGGCGCGGGACGCGGGATCGCATCGGTATCGTACCGCGGCTGCTGACCGGCGCGCTGCTCGCCGTCCTGCTTACCGCCGTGTTGGCCGAGGTTGCGACCTTGCGGCTGGTCGGCAGGAACGGCATGCAGCGGGCTCAGATGGAGCTGCAGGAAAGCATGGCTCTGCTCAAGCTCCAGTTGCGACCGCTTGGTGCCGAATTTCACCTTGATCCAGAGGGTAAACTCGTTCTCGGCACGACTCCGCTGGCCGGCCGCAACGATATCGTGGATGTCGTAAAATCGCTAAACGGCGCCACGGCGACCATTTTCGCCGGTGATACGCGCATCGCCACCAACGTCACCAACCCGGATGGGTCACGCGGCGTCGGTACGAAACTTGCCGCTGGGCCGGTGCACGATGCGGTGCTGAGAGTCTGACTCGAATCGCTGTTGCAACACCATAGCATTGGAATCGATGG
>DASYBP010000725.1:0-7754 GCA_036500715.1 Rhodopila sp. | reverse complement strand
CAGTGCCGCTCGGGGCGTGATTTTCCGGATGTAGGGCCCGATGAAGCCGCCGATCATCAGCACAAAGCTCTGGATGAACACCCAGGTGAGGCCTGCTTCCCAGGCCTGGATCGGATCATGGGTGGCGGCCAGGATCGGCGCCATGACCACGAAGGTGACGACGAACATATGCGGGACGCTGATACCCGAGGGCAGCGCGCAGACATCCGAGCGGCCGGTCTTACGTGCCAGGTTCCAGGCCAGGAAGGCGTAGTAGGCGGTGCTGAGGAACAGCATCAGCCCCAACGCCGGCAGAATACGGCCGAAGACGAGAGCGTCGGGCATTTTCAGCGCGTACCGCAGCAATCCGGTCAGGACCAGCACGTTGACCAGGATATTGGTGCCGAATCCAAACAAGGCATTCCAGTCGCCAGCGACCCAGAACTTTGGACGCGCGCCAGCTGCCAAATTTGCGCTCATTCTGCCGCTCCTTTCATCATGTTGCTGCCTGCAAGCGCTTCGATGATGGCGGACGAAGGCGCGACCCAGCCGAAAATGCCGCCTTGCGCGGCAACCATCCGCAGACCCATTTCGTGGAACTCGGGGAAATAGGATCCGCAGCAGTCGGAGACGACGAGGCAGTCGTAGCCTCGATCGTTGGCCTCACGGACAGTGGTGTTGACGCAGACCTCGGTGGTGACCCCGGTGACGACAAGCTGCTGAATGCCCCGGTTCTGCAGGATGGCGTGCAGATCGGTGGCGAAGAACGCGCCCTTGCCAGGCTTATCGATCACCGGTTCGCCGGAAGCGGGGTACAGCTCTGGGATGATGTCCTGACCTGTCTCGCCACGCACCAGGATGCGGCCCATCGGCCCGGGGTCGCCGATACAGGTGGCACTGCGGCCGCGGATTTTCTTGGCCGGGGGAAGGTCGGTCAGATCGGGACGGTGCCCCTCGCGGGTGTGGATCACGAGGCCATCAGCCGCCCGCCAGGCCTTCAGTAGCGCTTTGTTGGGTTCGATCGTGCGACGTAGCTGCGAAACGTCGTTGCCCAGCATTTCGCCGAATCCGCCGGGCTCCAGGAAGTCGCGCTGCATGTCGATGATCAACAGTGCCGCGGACCCGGGGTCCAGGCTGTACTCGTAGGGTTTTGCTTCCACCCGCATGCGCGCCCCCGGCTCCCTTTTGATTTGATAAGTGTTAAGCAGGTTTATGCAAGTCCAGGGCCATCGCCGTCGGATCCCACGACCATCGACGCCGGATGCGGGCTGAGGCACGATCCGCCTCATGCACTTCGACCTGAAGCTGTGGCAGATGACCGTCGGCGTTCGCGGACGCATCGCGCTGTCGGCGGGGTTGGGGCTGTTTGCTCTGGCGGTGGGGATCGCTCGGTTCGCGTTCCTCGGCCGGTTCCTGGCAGGGGTGTTCCGCGGCGAACTGCTGGTGCCGCCGCTGGTCGCGGTCGGGACGGCGATCCTGCTGCGGGCCTGGCTGGATCATCGCCGGACCATGATCGCGAACGGAACCGCGGCGCGCGTGCAGGAGACCCTGCGCGGCCGATTGTTCGACAAGATCATCGCCCTCGGACCGGCGTGGTTCGGGGCGGAGCGGACCGGCGGCGTCATGCTGTCGATGGTCGATGGGGTTGAGCAGCTTCAGTCGTTCTTCGGTCAGTATCTACCGCAGGTGACGATCGCTGTCTGTGCGCCAGTGGCGATTTTCGGGTTCATCGCCTGGTGGGACGTGCCGGTGGCGACTGTCATGTTGGGGGCGGCACTGTTCACTCTGATCCTGCCCGCCACCGTGCACCGCAAGACCGCGGTGGCGTCGCGCGTTAGGCAGTCGGCGTTCAAGTCCTTCAGCGAGGAATTCCTCGACGCCGTGCAGGGGCTGCCCACCCTGAAGGCGTTCGGCCAGAGTTCGGCGTACGGACGCATGCTGGAGGCGAAGGCGAGGGCCCTGTCCGACAGCACGTTCTGGGTGCTGGCGTTGAACGTGATGACTCGCGGGGTCACTGACCTTGGAACCGCGCTGGGATCCGCCGCCGCTCTGGCGCTGGGGGCGTGGCGGGTGCGGCATGGCGCGATGAGCCTGGAGGCGTTGCTGATCGTACTGATGGCGGGGACCGAGATCTTTCGTCCGTTGCGCGATTTGCGCGGGGTGCTGCATCAGGGGTTGAACGGGCAGGCAGCGGCAGCGGGAATCAACGCGCTGCTGGACACGCCGGTCTCGGCGCCAACGGGCCGTACGATCCCCGACCTGGTGCCAGAGATCGTCTTCGATGCGGTGGCTTTCGCCTACCCGGGAGGACGGCGGCCGGCGCATTCGGGTCTGACATTTCGAATCGGCGCCGGCGAGCGGGTTGGTATCGTTGGGCCAAGCGGATCGGGGAAATCGACGATTGTTCGGCTGCTGTGCCGGCTGTACGAGCCGCGGGGCGGATCCATTCGTGTTGGCGGGCAGGATATTCGCCATCTGGATCCGGCTCAGGTGAATGCAATGATCGCCGTGGTGTCGCAGGATACGTACTTGTTCCACGGGTCGGTGGCGGAGAATCTGCGTCTCGGGCGTCCGGAGGCGACCGAGGCGGAGTTGGTTGTCGCGGCGACGGCAGCAAACGCGCATGGATTTATCGCGGCGCTGCCTGACGGGTACCAGACGGTGATTGGCGAGCGTGGCACGCAGCTATCCGGCGGCCAGCGGCAGCGTCTCGCGATCGCCCGAGCGCTGCTTCGCGACTCACCGATCCTGGTGCTGGATGAGGCGCTGTCTTCGGTCGATACGGAAAACGAGGCAATCATCCAGCAGGCGCTCGACCGGCTGGCGGTCGGGCGGACGACGCTGATCCTGGCGCACCGGCTGTCCAGCGTGATTGGCGCGGACCGGATCCTGGTGCTGAACGACGGCGCGGTGGTCCAGTCGGGCCGTCACCGGGAGCTGATCGAGCAGAACGGGCCGTATGGCGACCTGGTGCGGCCGCAGCTTGACGATCGAGAGAGCGTGCTGGCGCCGTCGCTCACTGACGCGAGCGCAAAGCCGGACGCGACCGTTGCGGGTTCGCGCGTCAGCAGTCTTTCGGCGGATGCCTCTCCGGTGGGATGGCCGGAGACGATCCGGACCTTGCTGCGTGTGGTGCGGCCGTACCGCAGCCAACTGGCGGTGACCGTAGCTACCGGGATCGGCCGGGTGGTGGCGTTCATCGGGGTCGGCGTCCTGGGGGCGTTGGTTCTGGCGGCGGTGCGCAACGGTACGCCGACTGGTCTGCTGGTCGCCGCGCTGCTGGCGACCGCGCCGCTGGCCGGGCTGGCGCACTGGCTGGAGTCGTGGATCGCGCATGCGATGGCTTATGCCTTGCTCGCGGACATGCGGATCGACCTGTTCCGGAAACTGGATGCGCTGGCACCGGCTTATCTGCTGCGACGGAGATCTGGCGATCTGGTGGCGCTGGCTACTCAGGACGTCGAGACCGTCGAGTATTTCTTCGCCCATACTATCGCGCCGGCGATCGTCGCGGTGCTGGTTCCGCTAAGCGTGCTACTGGCGATGGCGTGGGTTGCCTGGCCGCTGGCCTTGGTACTGGCGCCGTTTCTGGCTTACGCCGGATTATCGCCTGTCCTTGGCCGGCAACGCATCGACCGGCTCGGATCGGCGGGTCGGGCGGCGCTGGGCACCATGGGGGCCTTCGCGACAGAGACGATCCAGGGCCTGGCGGAACTGGTGATGTTTGGCGCGGCGGAGCGACGGCAGGATGGGTTCATGGCGGCGGTTCGGAGCACACAGAAGCTGCGGCTGGCATTGCTGGCCGATCTGTCGTTCCAAGGGGTTGTGCTGGAGGCGGTGACTGGCCTGGGTGGTCTGGCCGTGGCGGCCGTGGGTTCGGTCCTGGTCGCGCGCGGGATAATTTCCGCGACGACGCTGCCGCTGCTGGTGCTGATCTCGGTAGCCGCGTTTCTGCCGGTTTCCGAGATCGCGCAGGTGGGGCGGCAGCTTGCCGACACCATCGCCTCTACGCGGCGGCTGGCCGTGGTGCAGGCAGAACCAGTTCTGATTCGCGACGGGGCAAGCGATCCGGGGGACGCGACGGACATCCGGTTCGAGCAGGTCGGCTTCGTCTATCCGGGTCGAACGGTGCCGGCGCTGCGGGATGTGTCGTTTGCCGTGCCGGCGGGGACATCTGTGGCGATGGTCGGACCGTCGGGGGCTGGGAAGACAACGGTCGCTAATCTGCTGCTGCGCTTCTGGGACCCATCGGCCGGCGCAATCCGCTTCGGGGGTGTCGATCTTCGGGATCTGACGCTGGATGGGCTGCGCGGCCGTATCGCCCTGGTGGCGCAGGACACTTATCTCTTCAATGATACGCTGGCGGCGAACGTCCGGCTGGCGCGGCCCGAGGCATCCGACGAACAGGTGGAGCTGGCGCTGTCTCGGGCCGCTCTGGCGGAATTTGTCGCCGGGCTGCCGGAAGGTATAGCAACGCGCGTCGGCGAACGCGGGGTGCAGCTTTCCGGCGGACAACGCCAGCGGATCGCCATCGCACGCGCGTTTCTGAAAGATGCGCCGGTGCTCGTCCTGGATGAGGCGACGTCGCATCTGGACACGATCAGCGAGCAGGCGGTCCGCCGAGCGCTGGATGCACTGATGATGAACCGGACGACGATCGTAATCGCGCACCGGCTTTCGACGATACGGGCGGCGGATCTGATCCTGGTGCTGCGCGACGGGCAGGTTATCGAGTCGGGCACGCATGACGGGCTGCTGGCACGCCGCGGCTTTTACGCGCGGCTGGTGGAACACCAGATGACAAGTGTTAACGCCTGATCACGGCAGCGTGAAACTCATATTGGTTTTGTAACGGCGTTGTGGGTTTCCGCACCCGGCCGTTTCTGTCAATATCTGCCTCAGGGCTGGTAGCTCAGTGACAGAGCGCACGCTTGATAAGCGTGAGGGCGGACGGTTCAAATCCTTCCCCGGCCCACCAGTTAGATCGGTCCGATGCCTATACATTGAAACGAAACAATAGGACGTCGCCGTCCTTGACGACATAGGTCTTGCCCTCGACCCGCATCTTGCCGGCTTCCTTGGCACCTTGTTCGCCATGGCAGGCCACGAAGTCGGCATAGGTGATGGTTTCGCAGGCAATGAAACCACGTTCGAAGTCCTTGTGGATCACGGAAGCGGCCTGCGGCGCGCGGGTGCCCTTGGTGATGGTCCAGGCGCGCGCCTCCTTGGGTCCGCAGGTGAAATAGGTCACCAGTTCTAGCAGGTCGTAACCCGCTCGGATCACCTGATCCAGGCCGCTTTGCGCCAAGCCCAGAGTTTCCAGGAAGTCGCGCCGGTCGGCCTCGGGAAGCTGTGACACCTCGGCCTCGATCGCCGCGGATACCACGATGGTCGGGACACCCAGCGCGCGCACCTGGTCGGAGAAGACGTTGCCGGTGGCGGCGGAGGCTTCCTCGACGTTGCAGACATACAGCACCGGCTTCGAGGTGAGGAGATTGAGGCGCCTGACTGCTTCCTCCTCACCCGGTAGGATCGCGGTGCGGGCGGGTTTTCCCTCACGCAGGGCAGCGACCAGAGGCTCCATAATCGCTGTGGCCGAAATACTTTCCTTGTCACCGCCGCGGGCGCGTTTTTGCGCCAGGGTCAGCCGGCGTTCCAGGCTTTCGAGATCCGCCAGCATCAATTCGGTCTCGACGACCTCGATATCGCGCAACGGGTCGATCGAGCCTTCGACGTGGGTGATGTCGCTGTCCTCAAAGCAGCGCAGCACGTGGATGATGGCGTCGACCTCCCGGATGTTCGCCAGAAACTGGTTGCCGAGGCCCTCGCCCTTCGAGGCGCCGCGCACCAGTCCGGCGATGTCGACGAATTCCAGGCTGGTGGGGACGATCTTTGCCGACTTGCCGATCTCGGCCAATACGTCGAGCCTCGGGTCGGGAACGCCGACGCGGCCGACGTTCGGCTCGATCGTGCAGAACGGGTAATTCGCCGCCTGGGCCGCGGCGGTTGCAGTCAGCGCGTTGAACAGGGTCGATTTGCCGACGTTGGGCAGCCCGACGATACCGCAGTTGAAGCCCATTATCGCGGGTCCTGTGTGTGCAATGCGACCTTGCTCATGAAATCCGGATGCTTGCCCTGTGCCAGCAGATCGGCGGCATCGGCCACCGCGTCCAGCAGCGGGATCAGCCAGGTTTTGTCCTCAGCGCCGAAATTGCCGAGGACGTAACCAAGAACGCGGTCCTTGTGGCCAGGATGGCCGATGCCGAGACGGACGCGCCAGTAGTCCTGGGTGCCCAGCATGCGGTCCATGCTGCGCAGGCCGTTGTGCCCGGCGGCGCCACCGCCTTTCTTCACCCGCACCTTGCCGGGCGTGAGGTCGAGTTCGTCGTGGAAAGCGACGATCGCTTCAGTGGGCAGCTTGTAGAACGCCGCCGCCTCCTGCACCGATTCGCCGGAGATGTTCATGTAGGTCAGCGGCTTCAGAGCCAGGATCTTGTTACCCGCGATCATTCCTTCGGCCGTGACGCCCTTGAAGCGACGACGCCACGGCGAGAAACCGTGACGGGTCGCGATCACATCGAGCGCCATGAAGCCGATGTTATGGCGGTTGGCCGCCATCCCGGGCTCTGGATTGCCGAGGCCGACCCAGAGCTGCTGGGTCACTTCTTAGCGGCAGCCTTGGCACCGGCCTTGGCGGGGACGGTGGCGGTCGGGGCACCCGGGGCGGCGGCATCGGCGACCACCTCGATCTTGGTTGGCGGCACGACGGTCGCGACGACGAAATCGCGGTCGATCACGGACTTGACCTTCTCGGTCCCCTTCAGGTCGTGCCAGCGGACGTTGTCGTTGAAATCCAGCGGCCCGAGGTCGGCGGTGAACTGCTCCGGAATGTCGTCGGCGTCGCAGTAGACTTCCACCACGTGGCGAACGACGTTGAGCACCGCGCCGCGCTTGATACCGGGGCTGATGCCGTCGTTCTCGAAGTGGACGGGAACCGCCACCTTGATTCGCTGGCCGGCGATCAGACGCTGGAAATCCACATGCTCCGGCGCATCCGACACGGGGTGAAACTGCACGCCGCGGATCAGTGCGCGGATTGGCTCTTGCCCCGACTTGATCTCGTAGAGGCGGGACTGCCAGCCGGCACGGTGCAACTCACGGACCACGTCGCGGGGGTCGAGCGCGATGAGGTTGGGTTGCAGTTTCCCGCCATAGATAACCGCAGGCACCTTGCCTGCCCGCCGGGTCGCCCGCGCTGCCCCCTTACCGCTTCGCGCGCGTAGCTCGGCCTCAATCGTCACAACGTTGGCCATCGTATGCTCCTGAATGACAAACGCCGGCCTCCAGGGGTGCCAGCGCGCGGCGGCGTTTAACGCAGGGCTCGATCGGGGGCAAGGGTTATGGCGCCGGGTTGCAGGTGAGGTTCGGCCCGATGTCCGGTTTGTCACTGGCAGCGGGCTGATGCAGGATCGTCCCATCAAGGGAGAGAGCCGTATGCTTCGCAGACAAGCCGTTGCACTCAGCGCCGCATTGGGCGCCGCGGCGCTGGGGGTTGGTCTGAGCCGTGGCCGCGCCGAGACGTTGAAGCAATTCCGCGTCGGCATTCTGGGCGGTGAGAACACGCAGGATCGGTTGGCGCGGTATGACGGTTTTCAGAAGGTTCTTCAGGCCCACCTGCAGATGCCGGTGACACTGTTTCCGGCGGCTGACTACGCCGGCGTGATGCAAGGGATTGCCGCCGGCCAGTTGGAGGCGGCCGAGTTTGGCGCTTCGAG
>DASYBP010000724.1:0-5051 GCA_036500715.1 Rhodopila sp. | reverse complement strand
GGAAGCGGCTCAGGCTGCGGTAATCTTGCCGTGGGAACGGCAGGTCCGGGGCACCGCCGACCAGACGCGTGCCGCCGATGCTCGCTTGCACGAGGCGGTCGGGCTGGCGGCGTCGATTGGCCTGGACGTAGTCCATGAGGCGGTACTGCCGTTGCGCGGGCGGCGGCCTTCCACCCTGTTTGGTGAGGGCCAAGTGGCGTCGCAAGGCCAGGCGATCGCGCAGCATCATCTTGAGGTCGCGATCGTGGATGCAGCGTTGTCGCCGGTGCAGCAACGCAACCTGGAGCGCGCCTGGGCCTGCAAGGTCATCGACCGCACCGGCCTGATCTTGGACATTTTCGGTGAGCGCGCTGCGACCAAGGAGGGCTCACTGCAGGTCGAACTCGCGCATCTGCAATATCAGCGATCCAGGCTGGTCCGGTCGTGGACCCACCTTGAGCGTCAGCGCGGCGGTTTCGGCTTCCTGGGCGGCCCCGGTGAAACCCAGATCGAAGCCGACCGGCGTCTGATCGACGAACGCCTGGTGCGGATTCGCAAGGATCTGGAGCAGGTGCGCCGCACCCGCGGGCTGCACCGCTCGGCCCGCCGACGGGTGCCGTTTCCGGTCATCGCGCTGGTCGGGTATACCAATGCTGGGAAGTCGACGCTGTTCAACGCGCTGACCGGAGCCGAGGTAACGGCGAAAGATCAATTGTTCGCCACGCTGGATCCGACGATGCGGGGATTGCGGCTGCCTTCGGGCCGGCGGGTGATTCTGTCAGACACGGTGGGATTCATCAGCGACCTGCCCCACGAACTGGTGGAGGCCTTCAGAGCCACGCTGGAGGAAGTCTCACAGGCCGATGTCATCCTGCATGTCCGCGACGCGGCGCATCCGGAGACAATGGCGCAGCGCAGCGACGTGATTCGGGTCCTCGACGACATGGTGGCCGACGGCACCTTGGATACAGCCTGGGCGGATCGCACGATCGAGGTGCTGAACAAGGCCGACCTCCTTGGCGGCGTGGCGCAGGTGCCGCCGCGGGACGGTGCCGTCGCGGTGTCGGCCATCACCGGCGAGGGGCTGGCGGCGCTGCGGGCGGCGATCGACGCGCGAATCGCGCAAGGCAGGGAACTTGCCGACTACGACATCCCGTCGCAGGACGGTGCTAGGATGGCGTGGCTGTACCAGCATGGCGAGGTAGTCGAGCGACATGATGACGACGACGCCGTGCACATGAAGGTGCGGCTGCTGCCGGCGGATCGTGCCAGGTTCGAGCGCCACTAGAGGGCTTTGGAGACGTGGATGGTAGGCCCACCGGGCCAAGCCCGGTGGCATACTGCGCCTGCGGGGACGCCTTGCGGCGTCAGTTCAGCCGCAGATCGATCAGGTGCTTGGGGTCCGGCTGCAGCTCGCCTTTCTCCACGCGTTTGACGATCCCCGTCAGGGCGACGTTGGCCGGGGTGGGCAGCCCAATTTCCTCGCCCTTGCGCGCGATGAATCCGTTCAGAAAATCGATCTCGGTGCGGCGCCCCTTTACCATGTCCTGACCCATTGACGGGCGATGCTCCCCGCCACCGGCTTTGCTGACTTCCTCCAGCCGGTGCGCCTCATATTCGCGCGTCGCGCCGGAGTCGCCCTCGCCGGCCTTGGCGATGATTTCAGGGTCGATGTGGTGGATCTCCTCAAGCTCGTAGCCCAGCGCCTGGCCGACCCGGATCGCTTCGCTGCCGAGGCGTGCGCCGAAGCGGCGCAACGTGTCGTTGCGCAGAATGTCCTTGCTGATCATGCCGGTGCAGGCGGACATGCCGTTCGCCATGGCGTTGGTGACCAGTTTCGACCAACGCTCGCCCCAGAGGTTCGAAGTGACCAGCGCGGAGTCCGCCAGCGCCACCAGGCGCTTGATCTCCCGGACGCGGTCAGTGATCCGTCCATGCACTTCGCCGGTGCGAAAGACCGTGTGTTTATCACCGCTTTTTCCGGCGGCGCGGCGCACGTGACCGGGCTCGCACAAATCGACGGTGATCGAGCTGGCGATGCAGCCGACGACCTTGCCCCAACCGACGACGCCGGCAATGGCTTCCTCGTTCATACAGTTCTGCAGGGAAACAACAAAGCCGTTTGGCGACAGGTACTGGGCGATCATCACGGTAGCCCATTGGGTGTCGTACGACTTCATACAGACGAAGGCGATATCGAAGGGTGTTTCCTTGGAGACCTGTTGCAACTCGGTCAGGTGCAGCGCGCGGACCGGCGTGGACCATTCCGCCACGTCGCGAATGTGGGAGACCTTCAGGCCGTGGGTCTTCATCATCTCCACGTTCGCCGGCCATGGATCGATGAAGGTGACATCCTCGCCGAGACGAGCCATGTGGGCACCGGCATAGGCGCCGACAGCACCGGTTCCCATGATGGCGATCTTGTAACCCATGCTTCCCTCCCCGCTTGCTGTGGAAATGCAGTGTGCCGAGACCGGCCGGAAACGCAACCGCGGCCGGTTCCGCCGGGTTCCACATCATCATGTTGCGATGCGAAAAGTAGTTACGATGGGTTACGCATTTCACGATCCAGGTAGCGGACTGGTGAACCTGACCCGGAGCGACAAACTCCCCACCGGTGTAGGCGGCAATCGAAGGAAAGATCGATGACTGCAAGGCGAACGCTGGGCCTCCTGGCGGTGGTGATTGCGCTGGGCAGCGGATACGTTGGCTGGCGCGCGATGGCGCCAGGTGCGGCGGACGCCGCCGACCCGGCGCCGGCGCCATCTGTCCCGGTGGGCACCGCGGTCGCAACGATCCACGACGTGCCGGTCTATCTGAGCGGTCTTGCCACGGTGCAGCCGCTGAATGTGGTGGAGATCAAGGCGCAGGTAACCGGAACGCTGATCGCATTGCCGGTGAAAGAGGGCGCCGAGGTTCACCAGGGCGACATCGTCGCCGAGATCGATCCGCGCCCGTTCAAGGCGGCGCTCGATCAGGCGATGGCACAACGCGACGAGGACGTCGCGCAGCTCAAGGCGGCGCAGCTCGACCTGGCGCGGTTCAAGAACCTTGCCAAGAGCAGCTTCGCGCCGGTGCAACAGGTTGAGGATCAACAGGGCACGGTCGACAAGGAGATTGGCGCCATCGGTGTCGATAACGCCATGATCGAAACCGCGCAGATCAACCTGGGCTACTGTATCATCAAAGCACCGTTCGACGGGCGGGTGAGTTTCTACCAGCTCAACGTCGGGAATCTGGTGCAGGCGGCCAACCAGACCGGAATCATTTCGATTACTCAGGTCAAGCCGATCGAGGTGGTGCTGACACTGCCGGAGGCTGACCTGGCGCCGATTCAAGCGGCGCGTACCAAAGGCCCTGTGCCGGTCACGGTGTTTGACGGCAGCAGCGACAGGCTGCTGTCGACCGGAACGCTGATGACCCCTAACAACACGATCGACACCACGACCGGCACGATCTCGGTGAAGGCATCGTTTGCAAACACCGACGATCATTTGTGGCCCGGCCAGTTCGTCAACGCTCGGGTCCAGGTCGGCACGCTGCAGAACGCGGTCACCATTCCTGAACTGGCGGTCCAGCATGGGCCGGACGGGACATTCGTCTATACGGTCAAGCCGGACGGAACCGCCGACCAAACGAATATCGAAGTTGGCGAGCAGGTCGCGGGACGCACCGTCATCACCAAGGGATTGTCAGGGCACGAGACGGTGGTGGTGTCGGGCCAGTCCAGGTTGGCGCCAGGCCTGCATGTCAGCGCCACCGACGTCTCCAACAGTGCTTCACCCGACAGCTTGCCGCCGACCTAGGCCGCGAATTTCAGGACGCATATGCAATGAGTATTTCGACGCCCTTCATACGGCGGCCGATCGCGACATCCTTGCTCACAGCAGCGATTTTTCTGGCCGGTCTGGTGGCCTATCCGATGCTGCCGGTGGCGCCGCTGCCAAGTGTACAGTTCCCCACGCTGACGGTGACGGCGCAGTACCCGGGTGCCAGCCCGGAGACCATGGCCTCGACCGTCGCGACGCCGCTGGAGACCGAGTTCGGCCAGATGCTGCCGGGCCTTGCGCAGATGACATCTGCCAGCGTTCTGGGAACGACGCAGATCACACTGCAGTTCGATCTTGGCAGCGATCTGGGGAACGACGAGACACTGGTGCTGGAGGCGATGAACGCGGCCCAAGGGTCGTTGCCGAAGGATATGCCCAGTCCGCCGACGTTCCGCGCGATCAATCCAGCCGACAGCCCGATCCTGATCCTGGGTATGCGGTCGGACCAGGCGCCGATCACCGAGGTCGACAGCTACGCCGAGAACATTGTCGAACAGCAGATCTCGCAGCTTCCCGGTGTTGGCCAGGTGCTGGTAGCAGGGCAGCAGACGCCCGCCATCCGCGTGCAGGTCGATCCGGCGCGGCTCGCCAATATGGGCATGACGCTCGAGGACGTGCGCACCGTGCTGACCAATGCGACGGTCGACAATCCCAAGGGCAGCATCGACGGGCCGCAGCAGTCGTTCACGATCTATGCGAACGATCAGCTTGTTCAGGCTGAGCCCTACAATAACATCATCATCGGCTACCGAAACGGTGCGCCCATTCGCATACGCGATATCGGCCGAGCCGTGCCGGGGCCGCAGAACCGCGAGCTTGCCGCCTGGACCAACGGCAAGCCATCGATCCTGCTGCTGGTGTTCAAGCAGCCGAACGCCAATGTCATCTCCACCGCCGATGGTGTGAAGGCCAAATTGCCGGCATTGCGCGCCGACTTTCCGCCCAACATCAGCCTGAACGTCGTGTCCGACCGGACCTTGACCATTCGCGCGTCGGTAGCCGACGTGGAGTTCACCTTGATGCTGGCGGTCGCGCTGGTCGTGATGGTGATCTTTCTGTTCCTGCGCAACGTCTGGGCGACGATCATCCCCAGCGTCACGATCCCGGTCGCCTTGGTCGGCACGCTGGGCATGATGTACGTCTGCGGCTACAGCCTGGATAATCTGTCGTTGATGGGGCTGACGATCGCGGTCGGATTTGTCGTGGACGACGCGATCGTCATGCTGGAGAACATTTTTCGGC
>DASYBP010000723.1:0-2320 GCA_036500715.1 Rhodopila sp. | reverse complement strand
CCGGCTGCGCCGGTGATAAGGACCCGCCGGCCCACCAGCGCGCCGCCGTGCCGCAGGGTCCGCAGCGCGGTTAGTCCGGCGACGGGCAGCGTCGCGGCCTGGGCGAAGCTGACAGCCTCCGGCAACGCAGCCATCCGGTGGGCTGGCACGGCCGCGTGATCCGCCCAGCCGGAATCATCCACCAGCGCAACGACACGGGCACCCGCCGGCGGTCCCTCGCCGCATGCCGCCTGCCGCAGCACGACGCCCGCGATATCCTGGCCGGGGACCCAGCCTTCCTTGTTCCTGGCGAACGAACTCAGCTCGCCGCGCTTCAGCGAGAAGGCATGCACTGCGACAAGGGCTTCGTTGTGAGCCGGCGACGGGTCCGCGATTTGCCGCAGTTCGATCGGCGCGGACCCCTGCGGCGTGTTAACCAGGGCAAGCATCGTTGCGTCCTCCAGCATCAATGTCACGTATCAATGGTCACGCTGGGCCACCATCGGCCGATAGGCGGCGCGTTGGATTCAAATGTTCTGGCGCCTGTCGCGGCGCAAGGGCCGCGACAGGCCGAGGTAGTCAGCAGGAAATTCCGGAACGCGACCGGACTGCCCGCTTGCAGGCGTCACTGTGTGGTCTGCGGGTCCGAGCAGGTTTTTATGGTTTCGCGGGTCGGAAACGGGGCAGAATTGAGGACAAGCGGCAACCCGTGAACCCCGTCGCCAAGGGCCGGGCAAGGCGCTACCGTGCTCCGTTTCGGAAGTGCGTCGTACCTGGGTTAGCCGCCGAGCGAAGTTCCCTGATCGGCTGTGGTGGGTTCGGGATCCGTTTCGTTGAGCACATATCGCGCTGCTCTGATGCCGGACACTACCGTACCTCCTCCGTAACGACGTTGAACCCGGCCAATGTGCCGGGACCGAAAATCGTCGATAGTGCCACGTCGGTGGCGTCGCGCCCACGGGCCATCAGGATCCGGCCGATCCGCGGTGTGTTGTGGCGGGCGTCGAAGGTGTGCCAGTGACCGCCGAGGTAGACCTCGAACCAGGCGCTGAAATCCATCGGTGCGTCCACCGGCGGTATGCCGATATCGCCGAGATAGCCGGTGCAGTAGCGTGCGGGAATGTTCATGCAGCGGCACAGCGTGACCGCCAGATGCGCGAAGTCGCGGCACACGCCGCGGCCCTCGGCGTGGCCCGCCGTTGCGGAGCGGGTGGGACTGGCGTGGTGGTAGCCAAACTCGATCCGGTTGTGGACATAATCGCAGATCGCCTGGACCCGCGGCCAGCCCTCCGGCGTCTGGCTGAACAGCGACCAGGCGAGCTGGCTGAGTTGGTCAGTCTCGCAGTACCGGCTGCCCAGCAGGAACACCAGCACGTCGTCAGGCAGCTCCTGGATGGGATGCTGCACCGCGTGCGGAACGACATTGTCCGGAGTGCCTGGATCGCTGACGATGAACCGCGTCGAGATCCGCAACAGACCGGTCGGCGCCACGATACGATGACCGATATTGCCGAAACTGTCGCGGAACTCGCTCGCGGCAATCGGGGGGTCGAAGCTGATCTGGTGCGGACCGATGACGTCGGGCATGCGCGATGGATGCACGCTCAGCAGCAGCAGCATGGGTGTCGGCTGCGGGCATTGGTAGGTTATGTCGTAGCCGGCACTGATCTGCATGAAACGAAATCTCCGTTGGAAGTGGCAGCGAACGTAGCGGGATGCCCGAGGTGCCCTCACGAAGCCGCGATGCGGCGCCGCAGCTTTCTTGTCTGCACAACTGTCATGCGACAGTAATTCAGGCGCCACACGATCGCGCGAGCACGCAGGTTTTTTGTCGGTCTTATCTCGGAAGACGTCGGCGGCGTGCCGCGTGCTGCGCTCCATTTGCCAGTTTGCCCATTTGCCAGTTTGGCCGGGTGTCTCAACGGCGGATCTTTGGTGGAACGCAACGCTCCGTAGCGCACCAAGAGCCGCCATCTTAAATCCAGGAATGCACGATTTGCCGAAAGGACTTCGTGTCGGAGGCGTTGCGGATCCGCTCCCGGGTGATATGTGTTCGACCCATGCGGACGCGGGATCTGAAACGGCGGCCAAGGTCGCTTTTTGTACGCGGCCGGGCGAAATGGACAAGCCCTCCCCACCCAGGGGTTACATCCGGGGGTACATAAGGAGACGATAATGGCAGACGACATCGCGGAGATCGCCCAGCGCCACGGTTTTAGCCCCGGTGCCGCCCGCGCGGTGGCCGAGGCGCTGCGCCATGGCGGCGGGACCATGGCGCAGTTCAACCATCCCGAACTTGGCGGCATGGGTCAGTGGGTTTCCGGCGGCATGCTGATGATCG
>DASYBP010000722.1:0-2779 GCA_036500715.1 Rhodopila sp. | reverse complement strand
ATCGCCATGGTCTCGGGCATCTTCGTCTTCGGCCTGGGCTTGCCGGTCGACCTGTTCGTTTGGCAATAGCGCCATGGAAATTGTCGATCATCTGAGACTGGGTTTCGACGTCGCGTTGACGCCGATCAATTTCTTCTACTGCTTCGTCGGCGCGTTCCTCGGCACGCTGGTCGGCGTGCTGCCGGGTATCGGCCCGGTGACGACCATTGCGATGCTGCTGCCCTTCACCTTCAAGATGCCGGCCATCGCCTCGCTGATCATGCTGGCGGGCATTTATTACGGCGCCCATCATGCCGGCTCGACCACGGCGATCATGCTCAACATGCCGGGTGAGCCATCCTCGGTTGTCATCTGCTTCGATGGCCATCCCATGGCGCGCCAGGGCAGGGCGGGCGTCGCGCTGTTCGTCTCAGCGATCGGCTCCTTCTTCGCCGGCTGCGTCGGTGTCGCGATCATCGCGCTGCTATCGCCATTTCTTGCCAAAAGTTCGCTGCTGATCGGTCCTCCTGAATACACCTCGATGATCATCATGGCGCTGGTCAGCTCGGCGATCGTGGCTTCGCGTTCGCTGCTGACGACGGTCGCCATGGCGGCGCTTGGCGTGCTGATCGGGACCATCGGCACCGATATCAGTACCGGCACCCAGCGCTTCGGCTTCGGGACCCATTTGCTGACTGACGGCGTCAGCTTCATCGCGGTCGCGACCGGCCTGTTCGCCTTCGCCGAGGTGCTCGACCATCTATCGCGGCCGGAGAACCGCACCGGCGTGACGGCCAAGATCACCTCGCTGATTCCAAGCCGGGAAGACCTCGCCGCCGCCTGGAAACCGATCCTGCGCGGCACGGGCCTCGGTGCGATCTTTGGTATTTTGCCAGGCACAGGCCCGCTCGTCTGTTCCTTCGTGTCCTATGCGATCGAGGTGCAGATTGCAAAAGAACCCGCGCGCTTCGGAAAAGGCGCCATAGAGGGGGTCGCGGCACCGGAGGCCTCGAACAACGCTGCGGCGATCACGCATTTCGTGCCGATGCTGGGCCTGGGCATCCCGGCCGGTGCGGCCATGGCGCTGATGCTGGGCGCCATGATGATCCAGGGTATCACCCCGGGCCCGCAGGTGATGACCGGTCATCCGGATCTGTTCTGGGGGGTCATCGCCAGCATGCTGATCGGCAACATCATGCTGCTCATCCTCAATCTGCCGATGGTCGGCCTGTGGATCAGGCTGCTGAAGGTTCCATACCGGTTTCTCTATCCGGCGATCGTGCTGTTCTGCTGCATCGGCGTGTACAGCGTCAACTACCAGGTGTTCGACGTCCTGCTGGCCGCAGGGTTCGGCGCGGCCGGCTTCCTGTTCAAGCGGCTGGGCTGCCCGCCGGGGCCACTCGTGCTGGGCCTGATCCTCGGACCCATGCTGGAGGAGAACGCACGGCGCGCCATGCTGATGTCGCGCGGCGATCCGACCATCTTCGTCACCAGCCCGATCAGCCTGGGCATGCTGGTTCTGACGGTGGTGTTCATCGTCCTGTTCGGGCGTCCGCGCAAGATGATGTCGGTGCCGCCTCATGAAGGTGACGGCGAGGCGCATTAGGATGTCGTTATGCGGGAACGACGGATCCGGGTCTCGCATAGCCTTTCTTGCCGACGATGATGTGATCGGCGCGCCCACCTGGCGGGTGGCTCTTGTGACGAGGGTCATTGTTCCGCTCCACGTTCCCGCTTGACTCACGCATAACTCAGTGGTTATACGTCAACCAATAGCCAGCGGGTTATCGATCCCAGATGCCGCACGCTCACAATGTGCTCTTCAGAACGCTCGCCGATCCGACCAGGCGGGCTATCTTCGAGCGATTGTGCCGCGAAGGAGAGCAGACGGTCGGGGCCCTGACGGCTCGGGCCGGGGTCTCGCAACCGGCGGTCTCAAAGCATCTCGGGGTCCTGAAGCAGGCCGGGCTGGTGCGCGACCGCCACGAAGGTCGCCAGACCCACTATAGCGCGCAGCTCGGCGCCCTGGCCCCGCTGATCGACTGGACAAGCCACATGGTCGGGTTCTGGCAGAGCCGGTTCGACCATCTCGAAGATCTCCTTAGAAGGATGGTCCAATGAGCAAACCCGCGACCGAAACGCTTTCCGTCATTGTCGAACGAGAGGTAGCTTTTCCGCCGGAAAAGATCTGGCGCGCGCTCACCGAACCACACCTGATCGAGGACTGGCTGATGAAGAACGATTTCAAGCCTGTCGTGGACCACCGTTTCAATCTTCGCGCAGACTGGGGCGCTGTCGACTGTCAGGTCCTGGCAGTCGAGCCGAACAAAACGTTGTCTTACTCATGGGGTGCCTACGGTCTCGAGAGTGTCGTCACTTGGACTCTCAACTCGACGAGCACGGGCACCCACCTGCGCATGGAGCAGTCGGGCTTCCGGCCGGATCAGCAGCAGGCCTACCAGGGCGCCAAGCACGGGTGGCAGCGGTTCTTCGCGAACCTGGAGCAGGTCCTGGCGCGGACAGATTGAAGTCTGCCGGCACAGAATTCGAGGCTACAGCTTTTTCTCGCTAGTCGTCTCGCTGACTTAAGTCCCCCGCCGTCGGGCTTCCGGCGCCCCGAGGCGGGCGGCTTGCGGAACTAAAAGTCCATCGGCGCATTGTCGACGACTTCTTTCATGACGAAAAACGTTCTGGTCTGGCGGACTCCGGGTAACGCGATCAATTGCTCGCCGTGGATCCTGTTGAAGTCCGCCATGTCCCCCACCCGGATTTTCAGGAAGTAGTCGAAGTCTCCGGCCAC
>DASYBP010000721.1:0-2656 GCA_036500715.1 Rhodopila sp. | reverse complement strand
ACGCGCGGACAATTGCTTGTTGAGTTGCGAAACCGAGGTCTGCAAGTCGGCTGCCTTGCCGCGCTCCAGCGACAAAGCGTCGGCCAGCGCCGTAAGCTGCTGGTTGGCTTTGTCCAACTGGTGGCTGCGCCCGGACAGCGTTACCGTCAGGAACGCCTGCGCCAGCACGAACACCAGCAGCACAAATATGATGACCATCAGCAGCGTGGACAGCGCGTCCACGTAACCGGGCCAGGCCTCCAGTCCGTTGCTGCCGTGCCTGCGAACGCGTGCTGCCATGGCGCGCTACCTCTGGGGCTCTGCCAGCGCCGCGACGGTACGGGTCAGCAACCGTAGGTCGTTGCGCAGATCCGCCGTGGCGCGCGAGCGGCCCTGCTCGCTCTCGGCCAGCAGCCGCTGCAGGTGGACGTCAATATTGCGCAGGTGGCTGCGGCTGGTCTCGTCGCCCTGCAACTCACTCAGACGCTGCAGCGCCGGCCCCAACGAGGTCTGGCTCTCCGCGATCCGCAGCATCAGATGCTGACTGGCGCGCATGGTGTCGGCAAGCGCACCCAGCCGTTCGTTCAAAGTCACCACCGCTTGATTGACCTGGCTGCGATTCTCCTCATCGCGGGCCAGCAGGCGTTGCAGGCTCTCCATATTCTCGGCGGTCTGTTCCAGCAGCGCCTGGACATAGACCGGTACCGACCCTTCACCTTCTGCCAGAACCCCGGAGGAAAGCCGCGTCAGGCCAGCCAGCCATTCCTCGAGCTCATTGAAGAAGCGATTCTGCGCCTGCCCCGCCGTCAGGTCGAGAAAACCCAGCACCAGCGCGCCCGACAAACCATACATGCTGGCGGAAAACGCGGTACCCATGCCCGCGAGCGGCCGCGCCAGTCCCGACTTCAATTGCTCGAACATCATGTTCATGTCACCGTTGCCCAGCGACATGCTGCCGATGACGTCGGAGACCGAGGTAACCGTCTTCAGCAAGCCCCAGAACGTCCCCAACAGGCCGAGGAAAATCAGCAAGCCGGTCATGTAGCGCGACAGTTCCCGGCTTTCATCGAGTCGCGAGGCCAGTCCGTCCAGCAGACTGCGCATGGCCGTGGTCGACAAGGTAAAGTGGCGCCCGTTGTCCCGGGTTTCCCGCATCGCCAGCATGCTCGCCATAGGCGCCAGCAGCTTGGGCGAGGGCAGGGCCGCCAGACGGCTGCGGGAGGTCTGGTAGGTCTCCAGCCACTTCACCTCCGGCCGAAGCCGCACCACCAGGTTGAGATTCCACAGGATTCCCAGCCCCAAGATCAACAGGATCAGACTATTCAGCACCGGATTGTTGTCGAACGCGGTCACCAGCACGGGCGCCAGCAGGCTGCACACGAGGCCGACCGCTGCCAGGAACACCAGCATGCGGATCAGGTATCCCGATGGGCGGGTCATTTAGCACTCGCCGATCCGGCCGGGCCGCTCACGCCGATATCGACGCGGTCCGGCGGACCATCACCGTACTGCTCCCCCAGCGCTCGGACGAAAATCCGCGCCGACGGCACCCCGTCAGCCACCAAGGCACCGCGCACCGCCATGGCGCGCGAGAGGGACACCCGCCTGGCAGTAGAAGGGTCGTCCGGCTTCCCGGGCGCGTAGGCCTGAACGTTGAAGGTGGTATCGTCACCCGGGGGAGCCGACGCCGCCAGTTGCTTGATGGACGCAGTGCTTTCCGGATTCAATTCGGATTGGTCCGGGGCGAAACTCAGGCGCAGGCCGCTGGTCGTCGGCGCCGCCGTCGTGGTGGCTTTTTCAGACACCGGCGGGGGCGGGGGCGGCGACCCGGCCGGCGGTTCGGGTGGCGCGATCGGGTTGATGGCGGCCGTCTGCGGCGCTGTTTCGGGCATCGCTGGCGATGGTGCCGGCGGGGCCGGTGGCGCCGGCGCGGCCGGTGACGCTGGTGTGGCCTGCCGAACCGCGACCGCCGCTTTACCGGGCGCGGCTGGCGCCGTTGGACGCACGGCACGACTTGGGGCCGGATGGTCCGGTAGCGCCTGCAATGCATGCAGATCGACGGTGACCTGCGCGGACACAGGCGTCGTGGCGATCGAAAAGATGACAATGAGGATCGTCAACTGGCGCATTGTGGGAGAGTGGTAGCGGAACCTGCTGTTCCGTTCAATGAACCATCCTGTGCGCGAACCGCATCTCATCGCGCGCACTCAATCCGCCCTCCGGTGCAGCCGCTGCGTCGGTTCAATGCTTGCACTCAACGCTTGCATTCGTCGTCTTTCGTGCCGGCGAGAACGCGAGAGGCGCATCGATCAATCGATCGGCCCAGGACCAAAATACCGCACCGCCGCTTGCGCGGGACACCGCCTAATTAGTTAGTGGTTACCGCCTGAACCGGCACACTACAAGTGTCCGGTGGACATAAAATCGGTGAAAGAACGAAAAAGGATGCACATACGCCGTCAGGGCCCGATCACGTGAATCTGTTTCGATTACAGTTGTAGCCGGGCGCACCACTTTTCCAAGACCGGCCGTGACGCCGGGCTGCGTACCCACACCAATGTCTTCAGGATCAGACGCGGTTCCAGTCGAAAGTTGCTTTCTCACCCTTGCCGTAAACCTTCAGCGCCCCTTTCTCACCGACCGCGTTCGGCCGCTGGAAGATCCAGTTCTGCCACGC
>DASYBP010000720.1:0-8681 GCA_036500715.1 Rhodopila sp. | reverse complement strand
CATGGCGGTCTGTGCGGCTACGTATCAGTGGGTGGAAACTCCCGTCCGTCACATGGCGTTCGCCCATGGCGGGTTATCGGGTCGTTTCGCAATGTCGCGTCGCTTTGTGCTGACCGCCTGGGCACAGACGGTCTGCTGGATGGTGATCTTCTTCATCGCCTCGGCGGCCGCCAGTTCGGCCTATCTGACGGCGAGCGAGATCTTTCCGCTGGAGACAAGGGCCATGCCGATCGTTCTGTTCTATGACCTAGGGACGCTGATCGGTGGTGTCAGCGCGCCCTTTCTGTTCGGTCACCTGATCGGTTCCGGCAGCCAATCGGCGGTTGCCGACGGGTATGTCGCGGCGGCCGCGCTGATGATCGGCGCCGCAGTTTGCGAGGCGCTGCTCGGGGTCGAAGCGGCGGGCAAATCGCCGGAGGATGTCGCGCAGCCGCTGTCGAGCGGTTAGTTAGCAGGTGGAGGGGCGATCGCAGTCAGTGGCTTCCCGTTATGTCCGGAATCGTGGATGAAGCACTTTTGGCGAGGTGTCGTCATCGCGCTGGCACTGGCGCTGCCGTGTTGGGGCCGCGCGAATCACGGGTCCCATGCCGAACCGCTGACCGTCGTCATGGTCGACAACCGCTTCGAGCCGGATCACATCACGTTCCACGCCGGTCAGACGTACGAATTGCGGCTGGAAAACCATGGCAAGGACCTGCATGAGTTCACCGCACCGGGGTTCTTGAAAGCAGCGACAGTCCGAGACAAGCGGCTGCTCGCAAACGGTGGAACGGTTGTGGTGGTGCAGCCCGGGACTTCGGTCCGCATCGTGCTGATCACGCCTGCGAAGGGGCAATACGACCTGCGCTGCGCTGATCACGATTGGGACGGCATGGTGGGCAGCATCACAGTTGATTAGCCGCTCCCCACTTCGCCTCAAAGCTATGGACCGCCGGAAAGCCCATCAATGTGTTCATCTCGGGGAACGGGGTTTGCGCGGGGCCACCGGTACTGGTGCCGTTTCGTTGCAGATAGGCATATCCCTCGCGCAAAGCTTTCGCCGCGGTCAGGAAGCCGGTGCCTGGAAACAGCGCGACCTTGAAGCCCAGATCTTGCAGTTCCGGCACCGACAGGAATGGGGTCCGGCCACCTTCAACCATGTTGGCAAGCAGGGGGGCGCCGCGGAAGGTCTCGCCGATGCGGCGGAGTTCCTCGGGGGATTCCGGGCTTTCCACGAACAGGATGTCAGCCCCGGCTTTCAGGAAGGCATCGCCGCGGCGGAGCGCTTCGTCGAGGCCTTGCGAATAGCGGGCGTCGGTTCGGGCGACGATGAAAAACCCAGGATCGGGGCGCGCCGCCACGGCCACGCGGATCTTCTGCACGGCGTCGGCGAAGCCGACGACGCGGCGGAACTCGGTGTGGCCGCACTTTTTGGGGATTTCCTGATCCTCGAGCTGGATGCCCGCGGCGCCGGCGGCGGCATAGGCGCGGACGGTTCGATCCACGTTGAGCAGGCCGCCGTAACCGGTGTCGCCGTCGGCGATGAAGGGCACGTCGATAGCCGCGGCGATGCAGCGGACGCGGTCCAGCATTTCGCTCACGCTGGCGAGGCCGGCATCCGGGACGCCGAGCGCCGAGGCGACTGCGCCGTAACCGGTCATATAGAGGGCAGGGAAGCCGAGGCCGTTGGCGATCCGCGCGGAGATGCCGTCGTAGACGCCGGGAAGGGTCAGGATGCCGGGTGGGCGAAGGATATCGCGCAGGGAGGGTTTGATCATCAATCTGTCCTTGTCAGTACGGCGTTCGGTCAGGCGAGGCGTGTCGGGGCGAAGCATCATCAGCCCGTCTGTCTCGTTCGAAATTTAAACCTGGCTGATGAGCGGCGGTATACGTTCTCGAGCCTACCCCCCTCAGAGACTTCCACGAAGTGCCGCGCGGGGACTATCGCTGAGGATCGATCCGCGGAGCGACATCGGTGGCGTGAGCGCGCGGCGGGTTGGGGACTTCGCTGGGACAGGGGCTGCGGGCCAAATCGGCTTCCGGGATCGCCGCCCCTTGCTTCCGGCGGGGCGATCACGCCATAGACAGCGCCCTTCAAACCATCAGGATCTTGACTCATGCCTGCCATCACCTTGCCCGACGGTTCCGTGCGCCAGTTCGATGCGCCGGTGACGGGCACCGACGTGGCCGCGTCGATCGGTCCTGGTCTGGCGAGGGCCGCGCTGGCGATGAAGCTGGACGGCAGGATGGTCGACCTCGCGACCTCGGTCGACCAGGATGCGGCACTGGTGTTCATCACGCGCCGCGATCCAGAGGCGCTGGAGCTGATCCGCCACGATGCCGCGCATGTGCTGGCGGAGGCCGTGCAGGATCTATATCCGGGCACACAGGTGACGATCGGGCCAGCGATCGAAAATGGATTCTATTACGATTTCGCGCGCAACGAGCCGTTTACGCCGGATGATTTTGCCGCCATCGAAGCGAAGATGCACGACATCGTCGGAAGTGCCGAAAAATTCGAGCGCAAGGTGGTCGACCGCGAAGAGGCAATTGCCTTCTTCCAGGCGAAGGGGGAAAAGTACAAGGCTCAATTGATCCAAGACCTACCCGCAACCGAGACGATCACCCTGTACAGCCAGGGGGAGTGGGTCGATTTGTGTCGCGGGCCACACATGCGGACGACCGCCGATGTCGGGTCGGCGTTCAAGCTGATGAAGGTGGCCGGCGCGTACTGGCGTGGCGATCACCGCAACGCGATGCTGTCGCGGATCTACGGCACGGCGTGGCGCGATCAAAAGGAGCTTGATGCCTACCTCCACCAACTGGAGGAGGCAGAGCGCCGCGATCACCGCAAAATCGGCAAGGAGATGGACCTGTTCCACATCCAGGAGGAAGCCGTCGGGTCGATCTTCTGGCATCCGAAGGGCTGGAAGCTATACCGGACCGCGGAGGACTATCTGCGCCGGCGGCTGGATGCGACCGGCTACCAGGAGGTCAGGACGCCGCAACTGCTCGACCGGTCGCTGTGGGAGAAGTCAGGCCACTGGGAGAACTACCGCGAGCACATGTTCATCGCCCGGGTCGAGGACGAGGATAAAGTGCTGGCGCTAAAACCGATGAGCTGCCCCTGCCACATCCAGATTTTCCGTCAGGGCATCCGGTCCTATCGCGAGTTGCCGCTGCGCATGGCGGAGTTCGGGTCATGCCATCGGTATGAGCCGTCCGGGGCGCTGCATGGCATCTTGCGGGTGCGCCAGTTCACTCAGGACGATGCGCACATCTTCTGCACCGAGGACCAGATCGCGTCGGAGACCGCGCGGTTCATTGCATTGCTGTCGCAGGTCTACACCGACTTCGGCTTCCCGGATTTCCGCATCAAATTCGCCGATCGGCCGGCAGCCCGGATCGGCAGCGACGAACAGTGGGATCAGGCTGAGGGGGCGCTGCGTGAGGCGTGCGCCATCGCCGGGGTCTCTTACGAGCTGAATCCCGGTGAGGGCGCGTTCTATGGCCCCAAACTAGAGTTCGTGCTGCGCGACGCAATCGGCCGCGACTGGCAGTGCGGAACACTGCAGGTGGACCCGAACCTGCCGGAGCGGCTGGACGCCGAATATGTCGGGGAAGACGGCGCCCGTCACCGGCCGATCATGCTGCACCGCGCCATTCTTGGCAGCTTCGAGCGGTTCATTGGCATTTTGATCGAGCAATATGCCGGCCGGTTCCCGCTGTGGCTGGCACCGGTTCAGGCGGTCGTGGCGACGATCGTGTCGGATGCGGACGCGTATGCCCAGGAGGTGGTCGACGCGCTTGCCGCAGCCGGGTTGGCAGTGGAAATCGACCTGAGCAACCAAAAGATCAACGCCAAAGTGCGAGCCCATAGCTTGGCACATGTTCCCGTGCTCGCCGTGGTCGGCCGCAAGGAGGCGGAAACTCGCACGGTGGCGCTGCGCCGGCTGGGGAGTCGGGCGCAGGAGCTCGTGTCGCTGGGTGAAGCGGTCGCCAGACTTGCATCGGAAGCAGCACCGCCCGATCTAATAAGGGGCAAGGTGGCTTGATTTTAAGCTCGCTTTTCGCCCACACTGTGGGAAGTTCAGCCGCGAGCGCTCGAGTGGCCGCGAAAGGGTGGCCGCGAGAGGGGCCGCGAGGATCAGCAACAGAGATAGGAGAGACCGATAGCCAGAGGACCAATGGCCGCCCCGCCGACCCGCGACGGCCCCCGCGTGAACGAGGAGATCCGCATCCCCCAGGTGCGACTGATCGACCAGGATGGTGAGATGCAAGGGGTGATGTCGGCCAGGGAGGCGATGCAGCGTGCCTTCCAGGTCGGGCTGGATCTGGTGGAGATCAGTCCGAACGCGGATCCGCCAGTATGCAAGATCCTCGATTTCGGCAAATTCAAATACGAACAGCAAAAGAAGCGGAACGAAGCCAAGAAGAAGCAGAAAATCATCGAGATCAAAGAGATAAAGGTGCGTCCTAATATCGATGAGAACGACTATCAGGTGAAGATGCGCGCCATGAAGTCGTTCATCGAGGAAGGCGACAAGGTCAAGGTAACGCTGCGCTTCCGCGGGCGCGAAATGGCGCACCAGGACATTGGGGTCCGTGTGCTGGAACGTATCAGAGCGGAAATGGACACCACGTCCAAGGTCGAGCAGATGCCGCGGATGGAAAACCGTCAGATGGTAATGGTGCTGTCGCCGCGTTAACGCCCGCACCCGAAGGTTTCCCACGATGCCGACTCTGCCACCGCACGCTCTGACCGCCGTTTCCTATTTGATCGCCCGATGCATGGGCAGCGAGGACAAGGAGGCGGCGGAGGTCGCGGATCATCTGGTGCGTGCCAACCTCGCCGGGCATGACAGCCACGGTGTCGGGATGCTGCCGACTTATGTGCGGCTGCTGCATGACGGGCTGTTGGTCCCCAACCAGACCGCCGAGACAATACTCGACACCGGGGCGTTGCTGGTGATCGATGCGCGCCGCGGTTACGGCCAGCGGATGGCGGCGGACGCGGTACGGCAGGCCGTGGTTCGCGCCAAGGAGATCGGGGCGTGCGTGCTGGCGCTCCGGAATGCGTCGCATATCGGGCGGATTGGCACCTATGCGGAGCTGGCGGCGGCGAAGGGGTGTGCATTTACCGCATTCGTTAATGTCGCCGATCACCGCGATGTGCAGGCGACCTGGCAGGCGGCGGAGCCGCGACTGGGAACCAATCCGTTCTGTGCGGCGGTGCCGGGGACGGACGGAGCGGTCATCCTGGACATGGCGACCACTACGATCGCCGCGGGCAAGGTTCGGGTGGCCTACAACAAGGGCGTGGCGGTCGCCGACGGCTGTCTGATTGACGAAACGGGCCATCCGACCAACGACCCGACCGGGTTCATTCGCGACCACACCGGGGCGTTGCGAGCGTTCGGAGCGCACAAAGGATCGGGGCTTGCGGTGATATGCGAGATCATGGCGTCCGCGGTCGCGGGCGGCCAGGGCGCCTTCCATGATGCAAAGGGCGGCGTGCTGAACTCGATGCTCGCCACGGTCGTCGACCTGTCCCGGCTAGGCGATCCTGCCAGAATCGCGACGGATGTGGATGCGGTACGGGCGTATGTGAAATCGGCTTGCCCTGCCCCGGGTTTTGATGAAGTCCTGACGCCGGGAGAGCCAGAGCGGCGATCCGCGGTTCGACGCATGCAATCGGGTGTCGAGGTAGATGAGACGACCTGGCGCGACATTCGCGCGGCCGCGGAGACGCTGGGTATCACCGCGGCGGAGTTCGATCAGGCGGTCGGAGCGAACCGAGCGCCATAATCGTTGTGGCGGCTGGGTCGCAGGCTCGTGCAGCCATTTGGCTCTGGAGCGGCCGCAACGGCGGCGGCCGGATTGAAGCGGGACAGAGGATGTCGAACGCGCCTGATTTGGACGAAGAACCGGCATCCACGGCGCGGCAGAGCGTTGCGCGCACGCTGGAGATCGAAAGACGCGGCCTGGAGGCCGTTCACCAGGCGTTGGAAGGGGAACTCGGAAGGGGGTTTGCGGCTGCGGCCGATCTGATCGGCGCGGCCGGCGGCAATGTCATCGTCACCGGGATGGGCAAATCTGGCCATGTCGGGCGGAAGATCGCCGCGACGCTGGCCTCGACGGGGACGCCCAGCCACTTCGTGCATCCCGGGGAGGCAAGCCACGGTGACCTCGGGATGATCCGGGACAGCGACGTGGTGCTGGCGTTGTCGTGGTCGGGCGAGACGCCAGAATTGTCGGATATTGTCGCCTATGCGCGGCGGTTTGGGGTGCGACTGATCGCCATCACGTCGCGCCCCTACAGTGCGCTGGGACGGGCGGCAGACGTCGGGCTGTTCTTGCCGGCGGCGCAGGAGGCTTGCCCGAACGGGCTGGCACCGACGACCTCCACGACGATGCAGATGGTCGCCGGTGATGCCCTGGCGGTGCTGCTGCTGGAGCGGCGTGGATTTACTTCGATCGATTTTCAGAAGTTTCATCCTGGCGGGAAGCTGGGGGCACGGTTGTCCAAGGCTGTAAGCATCATGCACATCGGTGACGAGCTCCCGGTGGTACCGGTCAGCGCGGGACTGTCAGCGGCCATTGTCGAGATGACATCGAAGCGGTTTGGCATTACCGCCGTGGTGGATGCCGCGGGCGAGTTGGTGGGCGTGCTGACCGACGGCGATCTGCGGCGCGCGTTCAAGCGGGGATTCGTCGACGGGCCGGTGATCGAGGCGATGGGAAGACGGCCGCACAGCGTGGCGCCCGATGTTTTGGCGGTGGAGGTGCTGGCGCAGATGAACCGGTCGCGAATCACCTGTATTTTCGTCGTCGAGGATGGCAAGCCGGTCGGGCTGATCCACGTGCACGACTTGTTGCGGATCGGGATTGTCTAGCCGATGACGAAGCTGGCCTGTACGACGGGCGGGGGGGCCGGGTGCGGGGCGGACGCGGCCAGCACGTCCTGGGCCGAATCGATATCATTACGAGATAGGAAATAAAGCCTCGGGCAGCGTGATCGGGATCGGGACGAGCAGAGCAGCTCGATTTCGTTTTGCTTCGGCTCCGGCCCTGCCAGCCGAACGTCGATGTGCATACAATCGTAGTTGGGCACGCCATCTGAATCGTTGGGCGTTCGATCACCTGGAACGGCACGGGTGCGCAACGCCAAACCGGCATCCATCAGATCAACAATTCCCGTTGCGGGCTTTGCCAACCGGCGGACGATCCCCGAGCCGTCGCGCCGTTCGGTAGCCGGTCATCAAGAGATCGGCGTCGCGATTCGAATGCGTGCGATGCCGGACAAGAGATTCGACAAATTGTCGGATTGTCGCGCTATCGTGCGCGCCAGAGCTCAGAACAAGAAGCCGATCCCAACAGGGGAGGAAAAGCCATGGAGACGGCCGCCGCGCCTGCGATACCCATTCCGTGGTGGCGGGAGCCGACCAAAGACCAGTGGTACGCGTGGTGGGCGGCCTGGATGGGTTGGACCCTGGACGCCTTCGATTTCACGGTATTTCTGCTGATCATGGTGCCAATCGCCGAGGAGTTCCATGTGCCGCTGACGGCCGTGGCGTTTATACTCACGATCACCCTTTGGATGCGGCTCGTTGGCGCCGTCGCGGCTGGCTGGCTCGCCGATCGGGTCGGACGCAAGACACCCCTGATGATTTCGATCGCCTGGTACTCGCTCGCGAACTTTATTGCCGGCTTTTCCCCGACCCTCTGGTTTCTGCTGCTCTTCCGGGCGTTGCTTGGCATCGGGATGGGAGCCGAATGGCCGGTCGGCGCCGCGCTGGTGATGGAGAACTGGCCGCCACGCTCGCGCGGCCTGATGAGCGGCATCCTTCAGGCGTCGGGCAATCTCGGCTTTCTGCTGTCGAGCGTTGTCTATGGGCTGCTTTATACCTCGATCGGCTGGCGGGGCATGCTTTGGCTGGGCATCCTGCCTGCCCTTTCGCTGATCTACATCCGTTTCTACGTCAACGAGCCGCCGGTCTGGCTCGAGAACCGGCGCCTGCAGCGCGTCGCCAACCGTGAGGTCAAAGCCCCACTGTTTGCCATCTTCAGGCCGGGCATGATCGGCAACACACTGACCGCGTGCTGGTTCATGGCCTCAGCCTTCATCACCTACTATTCGATCAATTCGTTGTTCGCCTCGCATCTGCAGACCGATCTCAGCCTGAGCCCGGCACGGATCGCGACGCCGATCGCGCTCGCCAATTTGCTGGCCTTTCTCGCCAGCAGCGGTTGGGGCTGGATGTCGGATCGTTTCGGGCGGCGCTGGGCGATGATCCTTCCAGCGCTGTTCGCGATCCCCCTGGCACCGTTCTATCTGTTCAGCGGCAGCTTCGCGGTGATCGTCGCCGCGTTTGTGTTGCAGGGCGCGGCCGGCAGCGGCGGCATGTTCGGCCAAATCCCCGCCTATCTGAACGAGAGGTTCCCGACCGAGGTTCGAGCCACCGGGACCGCCTTCTGCTATCATCAGGGGGCGATCTGGGGTGGCTTCTGCGCGCCGATCCTGGCGTATTTCGCAACCAACTGGCAGCTCGGACTAGCGATCCCAATGATGGCGGGGACCGCGATCGGCGCAGCCAGTTTCATTACCGTGCTGCTCGTCAGCCCAGAGACCAGGGGGACTGCGATGGTGGCCGATCTGGTGGTCTGACCTAGTGTGGTGGTTCCGAAGTCCGCCATGCTGT
>DASYBP010000719.1:0-1920 GCA_036500715.1 Rhodopila sp. | reverse complement strand
CGACACTGCAACCGCTGCAGAAGCAGGCGCTGACTGACAGCCTGCGCCTGTTCAATAGCATTTCCAGCGTTATCGGCGAAGGTCAGCCGGTGCCCTACAAAGCCGCCGGCGACGCCTGTAGGCCCCTCGTCGACCTTGTCGCCAACAACGACTTCAAAAGTGTGCTGCAAGGGGTCAAGGAACACGACAATTACTCATTTGTGCATTCGATGCGGGTCGCCACATACCTTGCGCTGTTCGGCTTCAACCTCGGTCTTTCGAAGGATGAACAGTTGCTGCTGGCCACTGGTGGACTGCTGCACGACGTTGGCAAGATGTCGATCTCGCACGAAGTGCTGAACAAGCCCGGGCAGCTCAATCCCGCTGAACTTGCGGTTATGAAGGGACATGTCGCCGCTTCTATCACCTACCTGGAACGCTGCGATGATCTGCCTAAAGGGATTATCACGATTGCCGCCCAGCACCACGAGAAGCTGGACGGAACCGGTTACCCGCACGGTCTTGCGGGCAACCAACTCAACCGGCTGGCGCGCATCGCTTCGATTGTCGACGTGTTCAGCGCTTTGACCGATCGACGCGTCTACAAGCAGGCCATCGAGCCCGAAACCGCACTCACGATCATGGTCGACGAGATGGGGACCGAGTTGGACGTCAAGCTCCTCGGCCTGTTCCGTCAGATGCTGCTGGACGCTGCGCGGCTCGAATGAGCGTCGGGCTCATTTCGCTGTCAGACGCGCCTCGCGATCGCCGCTAAAACCACCGCCAGCCGGTCGCCCAGGCGCCGCGGCGCCGCGATGGCAGGCCATTGCGCCAGGTCACGCCGAGCCAGGACCGCCGGCAGGATCGCTGCCACCGCCAGGCGCGGAAGCCGATGACGCCGGGCCTCGGCCAGCAACGCGTTTCCCTGCCGCACCACGTCGATCAGCGCGACTTGCGCCAGTTCGGATCGGGGGTCGGCGATGAAGGCTTCGGCTGACAGTCCATGCGTGGTGAGCAGATCGCGAGGCAGCAGGCAGGTCCGCCGGGCCGCCAGTAGAGGGGTCGCACGCAGCAGCCCAGCCACCCCGTACGCCGCCCCGAACAGACGGGCCGCTTCAGGCTGCGGCGCGCCCAGCGCGGCGGCGGCCGCGACCGCCAGGCCTCCGGCCCCAGCCAGCAGCCAGGCGCGCCAGGCCGCCGTCGTATCGAATTCGCCGTAGACCTCGGTTTCACGCGCCGCGATGACCGGCAGCAGCCGTTGCGGCTGCAACGCGCCGGCCGCGATCGCCGCGGATAACGGGGACGCCACCTCGTGCCGCTTCGGCTCGCCCTCGACCACCTCCCGCCACCACTGCAGCCGGATCAGGGCCAGGGTCGGCTCACTGGCGATCTCTCTTGCGCGCGCGAGCTCGTGGTTGAACGCGTAGAGGGCTAGCAGCGCATCGCGGCGTTCCGGCGCAGCGAACAGGGCCGTCAGGAAGCGATCGGGGTCGTGGCGGCGAACCAGGGCGGCCATCGCGTCGTTCATAACGAGGTGGTGGGGCGGTTCATTGGCCGGCGCAACCCTTCGTCGCGGATTTCCACCGGCCAGGGCGGTGGGTTGACGACCCGCCGGGCTGGCCATAGCTAACGCTGCGTGCCCGGCCGCATCCGCGCCCTTCACCTTAACCCATGTGGGAGACATACGATGGCTTTCGAATTGCCGACCCTGCCTTACTCCAAGGCCGCTCTTGGGGGGAAAGGCATGTGCGAGGAGACCCTCGACCTGCATTACGGCAAGCACCACCAGGCTTATGTCACCGCGCTGAACGGTTTCGTCGAAAAGGATGCGTCGCTGCAGGGCAAGTCGCTTGAGGCGATCGTCAAGTCAACAGCCGGCGCGGGCGGGCCGGTGTTCAACAACGCCGGTCAGCACTGGAACCATATCGTGTTCTGGCAGTG
>DASYBP010000718.1:0-15840 GCA_036500715.1 Rhodopila sp. | reverse complement strand
GGCCAGATAGGCGTTGCGGATTGTGTGATGGGTCTTCGGATCCATCGTCACCTTACCGGATGGGCCGTCAATGACGATCCCGGTCTCCAGCGCCTCGATCACCTTCGGCTGTTCCACGGAGCCGGCCTTCTTCACGGCTTCGGCCCAGATCATGATGCCTTCCAACGTGGCCGAATCAAGCTCGCCGAGGTCGGTGACCCCAGCGCCGTATTTGGCCTGCATGCCTTTCACGAACGCCTCGGTGGCCGGCGTGCCGAGGTCGTTGTACCAGCCGTAGCAGGTGACGATACCGTCGGCGGTGGCCGGGTCCATGCTGTTCAATTCGTTGCCGAGACCAAATACCGTCGAGGCCATTGGGATCTTGCTTTTCATGCCGGCGGCCGACCACTGGCGGTAGAAGCCCTCGTGGTTGGAGCCCACCAGGGCGGACAGCAGGAAATTTGGCGCAGCCTGCTGGATGCGGCTGATCGCAGACGAAAAATCGGTTACGTCCAGCGGAAAGAAGTCAGTCCGCGCGACGCTGCCACCGCCGTCGCGAACGAACTTGGTCATCCACTTCGCAGTGATCTGGCCGTAGTTGTAGTCGGCGGCGATGATGTAGGCTTTCTTGCCCCAGGTCTTCTGCGCATAGGTCACGACATGATCCACGGTCTGGGCCGGTGTCGTTCCGGTGCAGAACACGTTGCGGTCACAGACACCGCCCTCGTACTGCGTGTTGTAGAAATACAGCGTCCTGTAACGATCGAGCGTGGGCCGGATTGCTTCGCGCGAGGCAGAGGTGATACCGCCTTGCACGACGTCCACCCGGTCTTTCAGCACCAGTTGCTGTGCGTACTGCGAGTAAAGCTGCATGCTGGACTGGGTATCGTAGTTGATCAATTGAATTTGCCGGCCGAGCAAGCCGCCAGCGGCGTTCAGCAGACCAACGGCATACTCGGTTGTCTGGATCATCCGGGACCCGCTGATGCCGATCGGTCCCGACCCATCGAGCAAGCTGCCCAGTTTGATCGGAGCGGCGGCAAGACCGTTGCGCCAGACAAAGGGCGCGGCGAGCGCGCCGGTCGTCCCCAGCCTGAGCACGCTACGGCGGCTGAGTGCTTTACGCGTCATGAACCCGTCTCCCGATAAACACCGCCTGGTGGTGCAAGAGTGGTGCCAGAAGGGTTGCACTTATTTTATCAAGCGGGCCTCCGATCCGCGCCCTGCTTCGAATGCGACTTCTACGATCTGGGCCGACGTTAGGCCATCCACCAGTGCTCAACAAGGCACCAGGGATCGCTCGCACGTGCTCAAAGAAGGACCAACGGTTTTGTCAGGACTGGGGGGAAGCGGACCGGCTTACGGGCTTGGTTGCTCCGCATGCACCAAGCCCGACATATCAAGCCCGACATACCAAACCCGGGGGGACACGGCCTCAGCGGGCTGACGTCCAGCCTTTGTAATCCCCGACGTTGTCGCGCGTGACCAGCTTGCTGTCCATCAGCAGCGGGTCTTTCTCCGGCTTCTTGCCGTTCAGCAATTCCACGCCCTCCTGCACCGCCAGCCGTGCCATCAGGAACGGATCCTGACTGGCGGTTGCGATAAACTGCGGCGAGTTTGGGTCCTTCAACGCGGTCTCGGCATCCGGGGCGCCGTCCACAGCGGTAATCGGGAAGGTGGTTCGCTGCATCTGCTTGGCGGCCAGTTCGGCGCCGATCGCGGTCGGGTCGTTGATCGCGAACACACCATTCACCGTGGTGAAACGTGTCAGCAGCGACTGCATCACCGCCAGACCGCCATCGCGCGAGCCCTTCGCGTCCTGATCGGAAGACAACAGCTTGATGCCGGGGTTCTTGGCGATCACTTCCTTGCAGCCGTTGACACGCTCGATCACCGAGGAGACCTGCGGCCCATTCACGATGATCATGTCGCCTTTACCGCCCATTTTCTCGATGAGTTTTTGGCAGGCGATCGTGCCGGCCTGGGTGTTATTGGTTTCGACGGTGGCGTTGGCACCTTTGGCCGCGGTGTCGACTGCGACGACGATAATTCCGGCGGCCTGCGCGCGCTTGATCGCCGGCTCGATTGCCTTCGGATCGCCAGGGTTGAGCAGAATCAGGTCGACCCCAGCGGCGATGAAGTTATCAATCTGGGTATTCTGCTTTCCCAGGTCATAGTCATAGCCGACGGCGACCGCTTTCACGTTCGGATTGGTCTTTTTGGCCTCGAATTCAGCGCCCTTTGCCAACGCAACGAAGAACGGATTGCCCATCGAGCCGAGTGATATGCCGATCGACTTGAGTTCCTTGGCGGAGGCAACGTTCGTGCCGATCGCCAGCGCGGCGCCGGCGAGCAGAAGCTTTTTCAGCATGCTTTCCCATCCCCCCTGGGGCATCGTTGGAGTTCCGCGCATTCGCCTGCCCAGGATCGGCGGCTGCGCAGATGTCGCGGACAGACAGTCAGGCACAGTCAGGTACGTATAGTCAGGTACGCATAGTCAGGTACGGGCCGAACCGCGCAAACGGTAGCGGTCCAGAGCTACCGCGCCAATGATGACGGCACCTTTGGCGATGTACTGCCAAACATCGGTCACGCCCAGCAAGATCAGTCCGTTGGTCAGCACGGCGATGATCAGGGCGCCGATCAGAGTGCCCCAGATGCTGCCGATGCCGCCGACGAAGCTGGTTCCACCAAGGATCACCGCGGCGATCGCGTCCAGCTCATATGACTGGCCGAGCTGCAGCCCGTTGGCGGCGTAGAGCCTGGCGGCCTGCATCACGCCGCCCAATCCGGCGAGTGCGCCCGACACACCGTAGACGAACAGCAGCACGGCCCAGACCTTGATGCCGGACAGCCGCGCCGCATTGTCGTTGCCGCCGACCGCGTAGATATGCACACCAAGAACGGTGCGGCGAAGGATCAGCCAGGAGCCGACGATCACCAGGAATGCGATGACGACGAGCCAAGGGATACCGACAACGTCGCCGAAGCGCAACGAGCCGTTGCCGATGAAGGCGAAAGGCAGGTCCGCGTTGAACACCGTCGTGTCGTTGCCCAGAAGCCTGGCCAGGCCTCGAACGGCGGTCAAGGACCCGAGTGTCACGATGAAGGGCGGCAGACGCAGGAACGCGATCAGCAGACCGTTGCCCAGGCCGATAAAGAAGCCCGTCAAGACGCCGGCGAGGATGCCAAAGTAGCCAAACTCCTGCGATGCCAGCAGCGCGACGACGGCAGAGGCCGCGAGGATGGATCCGACCGAGAGGTCGATACCGCCGGTCAGGATGACGAATGTCATGCCGGCGCCAAGGACCGCGTTGATCGAGGCCTGCTGGGCGACGATCGACAGGTTCTGCAGGGTCAGGAAGCGCCCCTCGCCGGTGAAGTAGACGCCGGCCGCCTGGATCAGGATACCGAGGATGATCAAGACCGGCAGCATGCCGATTGATCGGACGAAGGCGCGCATCTGTGCCTTGCGCGCCCGTTCGCCAGTTGGCTTGACCTCGCTGATGGTTTCACTCATGCCGCCACCTGTTCGATCTCGACGCCGGTTGCCAATGCCATAATCGTCTCCTCGGTGATCGGGACACCGGTGGCGCCGCCAACCTCACCGCGGGTTTCGCCTTCACGCATCACCACGACGCGGTCGGCGATGCCGACCACTTCTGGTAGCTCCGAACTGATCACCAGCACGGCCGCGCCCGATTGCGCGAGTTGGTCGATGATCCGGTAGATTTCGGATTTGGCGCCGATATCGACGCCGCGCGTCGGTTCGTCGAGGATCAGCACCTTAGGGCGGGTTTCCAGCAGGCGCGACAGCAGCACCTTCTGCTGGTTGCCGCCCGACAGGGCGCCCACTGTCGTCTCCGGCCCCGGAACGCGGATGCTCATGGTCTTGATTGCCGCGAGCGAGCGGGCGCGGGCACGGGTGCGGTCGAGCCAACCGCCCACCTTCGCGTCGCGGCCGATGACGCCGAGGTTGATGTTGTCGCCAACAGTCATGTCGAGAAACAGGCCCTGCGCCTTGCGGTCCTCGGTCAGATAGACGATGCCGCCGTCGATCGCCTCCCCGGGTGTGCGGTATTCGATCGGTTTGCCTGCCAATTTTATCGTTCCGGCGGTGCGGGGTTCGGCGCCATAGATGAGGCGTGCGAGTTCGGTCCGGCCGGCGCCGACGAGGCCGGCGAGACCCAACACTTCGCCAGCGTGGAGCGTGAAGCTGCCACGTTTCACCCGGTGCCCGTCGGCAAGACCGGTGACCTCAAGCACCGGGGCGCCGGCGCCCCCTAGACGATGCTCTTTCTTGTAGAAGGACGAGAGGTCGCGGCCGACCATCATGCGCACGATGCTCTCGGGACGCACCTCGTCGCGGCTCAGCGTGCCGACATAGCCGCCGTCGCGCAACACTGTCACTCGTTCAGACAGCTCATACACCTCCGCCATGCGATGGGAGATGTAGATGATGGCAAGACCTTCGGCCTTGAGGCGCAGGATCACCTGAAACAGCCTGTGCGTTTCGCGGCTGGACAGAGCCGTGGTCGGTTCGTCCATGACCAGGATGCGGGAACGCGCATGGATGGCGCGTGCGACTTCCACCATCTGCTGTTCGGCGATGGAAAGGTCCCCCACCGGGGTGCGCGGGCCAAATGTCGCGCCTAGATTGGTCAGGATATCGGCGCAGCCCGCGATCATGCCGCCACGGTCGATCACCGGGCCGCGCCGCGCTTCGCGGCCGAGGTAGATGTTCTCGGCGACGGTCAGATTCGGCGACAGAGCCAGTTCCTGATAGATAATGGCGATGCCGTGCGCTTTGGCCGAGAGCGGGCCGTTGATGTGCACCGGCTTGTTGTCGATGAGAATTTCCGCGCCTGGGTCCGGGAGGTAGGCGCCGGAAAGTATTTTCATCAGCGTCGACTTTCCGGCGCCGTTCTCGCCCATCAACGCGTGCACTTCGCCGGGGTAGACGGTCAATTCCACGTTCTGCAGCGCTTTCACGCCAGGAAATGTTTTCGACACGTTGCGCATTCGCAGAATCGGCGCCGCGTCAGGCGTGTTGGGCATGGAAGCCTCCCTGGCATCCAAGGCTGGACGCGACGACGATGCCGTCGCGGCGGGGCACGACGGGCACGCCACCGGCATTGGACCGGGATTGCGTCCTGTGCCGGGACTGCGTCCTGTGCCGGGACTGCGTCCTGTGCAAGGCAAACGCCGATACGCCTACCTTGCTCGTTTCAAGGATGTTCATGGTGTGCGTTTCCTCGGCCCGACTATCGGACGCTGTCGGGATGGTGCGATTTGGCGCCTAAATCAACCGCGGTCAGATGGCTGTCAAGTCGGGACAAATATCGGCTGGCGGCGCCAGGGTCGTTGCCAGCATCGCAGGCAGATCATTGCTGATCCGCAGGCAATCAGGCGTTCGCGCCGGCAATGATGTCGCCGAACAGATCCCAGCTCTTGCCAGACCAGCGCATGAGCTGAAGCTGGCGGACCGGGTGGTAGTTGGTCGGGCTGGTGTTGATCCTGATGCCGGGCAGCAGCGCGGGATTCTCGAAGTCATGCATGTTGGTCGCCTGCTTCAGCATGTTCTCCCGCGAGAAATCATCGCCACATTGCTTCAGGACGTGCAGCATCGTGTAGGTCAAACCGTAAGCGGCGATATTGCCGCCATCCTTCAGATCGCCCTCTGGGTAGTATTTTGCCATGAACGCCCGCCACGCCTTCATCCCGGCGTCACCATCCCACCGCGAGTCGGTCGGGTCCTTCAGGTAGGCGGAGCTGATGATGCCAATGCCGTTTTCCGGGCCCGCCGGGATCATCACCGCACCGACGGAAACCGAGACGCCGGAGAGAACGTGCATCGGCTTCCAGTTCATTTCTCTAACTTTGCGGATCGCCTGGGCGGCGAACTTTGGGATGGCGACCGTCATCAGCACGTCGATGCCAGCCGATTGCAGGGTGACGAGTTGACTGTCGATCGTGGCATCGGTGGTCTCATACGAGACTGGATTGACCTGCTTGTCGTAATTATCCTTCAGGACGTTCCGCACGCCACGCAAATAGTCTTTTCCGAAGTCGTCATTCTGATACAGGATGCCGATCTTGGCATCTAGCTTCTGTGCCAGAATATATTTGGCGTAGACTTCGGATTCCGTGACGTAGCTTGGCTGCCAGCCGATGGTCCAGGGGAACTCACGGTAGTTGCCCCATTTGTCGGCGCCGGTGGCCAGGAACAGGTGGGGGACCTTCTTCTGGTTGACGTAGCGCACGATCGCCGAGTTGGTCGGCGTGCCCAGGGTGGCGAACAGTGCGGCGACCTTGTCTTCCTCGATCAGGCGGCGGATCTGCTCGACGGTCTTGGGCGGGGTGTAGCCATCGTCGTAGGAGATGAAGTTGACATTGCGGCCGGCGAAGCCACCGTTGTCGTTGGCCATTCTGAACATGGCCGCCATGGCCTTGCCGATGGTGCCATAAGACGAGGCCGGGCCGCTGTAGGGCATGGTGTTGCCGAGGCGGATTTCGGTTGCGGTGACCCCGGGCGTTTCCTGCCCCCGGACGATTGCTGGCGCGGCTGGAATGAAGCCCGCCGCGGTGGCGGTCGTGAGCAGTGTTCTCCTGCGCAGCATGATGTTGGCACTCCCCGTTGAACAGCCCTTGTGTTGACGCCTTGTTTTGGGCCTGAAGAGGAGCGTAAAGCCCACCGGGTCGGATACGGCATGAATTTGTGTTTATCGGGCCGGTTGCAGGGGGCGGTTTCAGCGGTTCAGGCCACCGCTGTCTTCACGAAAGTGTTACCAGGGTGCCCAGATCGGCTTTAAGCGTGCATAAGCGAGCGCGCGTGCCCAATTCGGTCTCGTAGTCGGATCTCAGAGGAGCGAAGCATGGGGAAAGCACTGACCGATCTCGCGGCCGCCGGGGTCGCCGTATGGCTCGACGATCTCAGCCGGACTCGCATTCACTCCGGCAGCCTGGCCCATTCGGTTGAGCAGGGCGAGATTGTGGGGATCACGACCAACCCGACGATCTTTGCCAAGGCGATCGGATCCGGGTCGGGGTATGACGATCAACTGCGGGATCTGGCGCTGCGCGGCACCTCGATCGGCGAGACGGTGCGGCTGCTGACCGGGTGGGATGTGCGTGCGGCGTGCGACATCATGCGACCCGTGTATGACCGCAGCGGCCGGCGGGACGGGCGGGTCTCGATCGAGGTGGATCCGCGCATTGCCCACTACAGCGCCCGCACCGCGGCAGAGGCGCGAGGCCTGTGGTGGCTGGTGGACCGGCCCAACCTGTTCATCAAGATTCCGGCGACGCTGGAAGGATTGCCGGCGATCTCAGAGACCCTGGCCGCGGGCATCAGCGTCAATGTGACGCTGATCTTCTCGGTGGAGCGCTACAAAGCGGTTCTGGATGCATTCTTGACCGGTCTGGAGCAGCGGGCCGCGGCCGGCGGCAGCCTGGAAGGGATCGAGAGCGTCGCCTCGTTCTTCGTGAGCCGGGTGGACACCGAGGTGGATAAACGGCTCGATCAGATGAAGTCGCCGGACGCGGCGCGGCTACGGGGGCAGGCGGCCGTGGCGAACAGCCGTCTGGCTTACGAAGTGTATGAGCGGATGCTGGGGTCGGCGCGTTGGCGTGCGCTGGCTGCGAAAGGGGCGAAGCCGCAACGGCTGCTGTGGGCCTCGACCGGGGTCAAGGACAAGGCTTTCCCCGACACCAAATATGTCGTCGACCTGGTGGCGCGGGATACGGTCAACACGATGCCGGAGGCGACCTTGCGGGCGGTCGAAGATCACGGTGAGGTTCGCGGCGACACGATCCGCGATGGGTATGCTGCTGCGCGCACGGTGGTAGAGGATTTGTCTCGCATCGGGGTGGATCTCGGCGAGGTGGCCGATCTGCTCGAGCGGCAGGGTGTCGACTCGTTCGCGAAAAGCTGGGAGGAGTTGATCGCGTCGGTGACCGAGCAGATTGAGAAGGCAGGTGCGACGGTCACGCCGGCGGGGGCTGTCAAGCCCGCCGGCAGCGATGGTAGGGCCCCCGCTGCCGGAGCGCCGCACAGAGCGGCCTGAAGAACTCGCCAGCGTGAGCGTAGACCGGGGATCCGCTTCGGGTGTGCTCCGCGGCCCCGCCGCGTTTGCATGAATGCTGACGAATGCTATGGTTCTGTCGTGTTTCGAGACCCGCGCGAAGCGGGCTTGACGATCAGCGCAACGCAGCGGGGGGAACGAGAATGCCCGAAGGGTTTGTTATCGCGAACTTTCGCCATGTGGCGCAGGGTCGGCAGGAAGGCCAGTTCGCGGTCGGCGAAAAACGCCAGGCTACGAGCCTGAATGACCTGGCGCCGATCTACCGCCAACTGCTGGATGAGCCCGTGACGGTGACGCTCGCGGTCACTGGGCCCGATGGGCGTCCGAGCCTTACGCCGATGTGGTTCGATCATGCGGATGGCGAGATCCTGATCAACACGGCGTCCCATCGCAACAAGTGCCAGTGGATCCGCGACAATCCCCGGTTGTCGCTTTTGCTGGTGAACCCGAAGAACCCGTATCACTGGGTGCAGATCAAGTGCACGGTTCGACGCGAGCTGCGGGAGTGGGATGAGGGTGGCGACTACGTCACGCGGCAGGTCGACCGGATTTGGACGAAGTACACTGGCCAGCCGGGCCCCTACGGGCTGCGCGACCCGAAGATCGACGAGAAGCGCGTGCTGTTCTTCTGCGGGATCGACCGGATCGCCACCTTCGGCGAGCCGTAGACGGGCCTGACGCGCTGCGTAGACGGGCCTGACGCTGCGGCGTCATAGCAAATTAGCAAAGATAACAGTTCCGATATGTAACCGCCTTGTGTGTCGGCTTTGGCCGCGAGCACTGTAATTGTTGCGCTCCGACCTGCGCCACCGCCGATATTGATGCGTATCTATCCGGTTGGTTGCGGTACTGATTCTGACCGGGGATGTTACGATGACTGTCGAGGCGAAAACCGAATGGACGTTGCCGGGCCGACGGGTCGCCGGGGACGTCGCGGCCAATATCAATGATGTCCGTGGTCTCGCCTGTTTATTGATTGTAGCGCTTCACGCGGTCGGCGATACCGCTTCGAACGGTCTTCACCTGCCCATGGAGTCGGGCTGGCACTACGTGATGCAAAGTATCGAATTTCTGCGGATACCGCTGTTCACCGCGCTGTCGGGATATCTTTACGCTGGCCGACGCGTCTCGGCACAGAAGTTATCAGGGTTCTGGCTGAAGAAATTGCGTCGACTGGCCATTCCCCTGGCATTCGCCACGACGGTGATGTGGCTGTTGCGCGGTCACACCCTGGGTGAGCAGACATCGCTTCGATCCGCACTGCTCTTCGAGTATGGACACTTGTGGTACCTGCAGTCCTTGCTGGTGCTGTTTACAGTCATCTCGGTGGCGGACGCTTTCTTCAGGCCCAGTTCGGTTGGCCTTGTGCTGACCGGGCTGGCGACCATTATGATTTCCCAATCGGGAATCACGGTCACGACGTTCTTCGGCGCGGCCGGCGCTTTGTACCTGGCCCCTTATTTCCTGTTCGGCATTATCCTGCGCGAACGACCTGAATGGCTGCGTGATCCGCAATCGGGATGGCTGGCCGCCGGGATCATTGTCGTGGTACTGACCAGCCAGCAAGTTGGAATGTTTGGCTTTGCCAATGCGGTGACCGTGCTTCAACTGCCTGCTGCCATTGCCGGTATGGCTGGGGTGGTGTTCCTGCTGCAGCGATTCCCCAGAAATGCGCTGTTCGCACGTATAGGATATTACTCGTACACGATTTATCTTTGGCACGTCGCCGCCGGTGCCGCGATGAGGACCGCGCTCCTCGATGCCGGCGTGACGTCTATCCCAGCGCTTTTCCTGTTGACCGTCATTGCCGGGGTGGCGACGCCGATCTGTCTGTATATCGTTGCGCGGCGTGTTCCGTTGCTAAGCCTGGCCGTAACCGGGGAGCGTTGGGTTCGGCCGGTCGGACTGCTGCCGCGCGCACTGCGCGTTGGGGAGGCCGGAGTTTCCTGACCTCTCAGCCGCTCACGCCCAGGCCGCGCATGAAATTGGCGCGGATACGCGCGGGATCCCGCTCCGTGGTGTCTGCCGGCTTCTGGTTGTCGATCCGGCAGCCGATCAGCCATGGCCCGTCTTCCTTCAGGGACTGCCCGGCCAAGTCCATGAACGCATCCTCGTTTGCAGCCCAAACACTTTGGGCGATTCCGGCCCCCCGCGCGATGCCGACAATATCGGCGCCCTGCCCCGTTGATGTAATCTGACCGCCAGTGATCTGATAGGCGCCGTTGTCCATGATCACGATACACAGATTCTTCTGGCGACGCGCCGCGACGGTGGACAGCGCACCGAGTTGCATAAGGATCGACCCGTCGCCCTCCAGCGCGAAGACTTTTCGGTGTGGCTGGGCGATCGCCACACCCAGCGCGATCGGCACGGCCAGGCCCATGCTTCCCAGCATGTAGAAATTCTGCGGACGGCGGCCGTGCGGTGTCTCTGACGCGGCCCATAGGTCGAAGTTGGTGTAGCCGATACCGCCGATCACGGCTTCATCCTGGTGCAGCAGTGCGACCAGCCGCTTGGTGATGTCGTAGCGGTTCATCACCTTTGCCTGTGCGCGGTTCGCTGGGTGGTTCGCAAGATTCGCCATTACCGCTTCCCTACTTTGCGAAGACCTTGCCGCCGGTCAGCAGCGGCGACAGGATGAAGCACACCGGCGCCTTGGTCGCGAACGCCTGCACCAGGCCGCGGTCGACGATGAATTCCGTCTCGTCCAGACGGGTCATCGTGTGGGACTCGATGCCCAACGCGTCCAGCACCGGGCGCATGGTTCGGGCGACCAGCGACTGGCCGATGTTGAATTCACCGAGGGTGCCGCGTTCGGACACCATCATCAGCGTCGGGATCTGGAACGGGGCCGAGAGAGAGGCGAGCACATTTGCCAGGGTCGCAAAGCCGCTGGTCTGCATCAAGAGGATCGCGCGCGTGCCGCCCATCCAGGCGCCGGCGTTGATGCCAAGCGCCTCCTCCTCCCGGGTGCAAGCAAAGGCGGTGAAGAACCGGTCCGCCTCTATCTCCTCGATCAGGGGACGCAGCACGTTGTCGGGCACGTAGGTGACGAGCTTTACATCATGGCGTTTCAGGACGTCCCGGACGATTTCGTGCCAGGCGCGTGCGTCTGCGGCGTCCGCCATCTCGACCTCCTGCATCGCGGCTCACTTTATCGCCGCTCGGGCGCGGGATTCGCACGCCTTGCACGATCCCGCAACCGTTCGTAGGAAAGTCGGCGGCGGCGGAGGGAGCGGATGCCCGATCGGACGAAGACCTACGACGTGTTGGTCGCGGGGGGCGGCAATGCAGCGTTGTGCGCCGCGATCACCGCCCGGCAGGCGGGGGCGAGCGTACTGCTGGTGGAAAGCGCGCCGCGGGCGTTTCGGGGCGGGAACAGTCGGCACACGCGCAATCTGCGGGCGATGCATGAAAAGCCGAATGAGGTGCTGACGGATGCCTATACCGAAGACGAATACTGGGACGACTTGTTGCGGGTGACCGGCGGCAACACGGACGAGGCGCTCGCGCGCATGACGATCCGAGGGTCGTCGGGGCTGTTCGGGTGGATGAAGCAGGCCGGCGTACGATTTCAGCCGTCGCTGACCGGGACACTTAATTTGGGGCGCACCAATGCTTTCTTCCTGGGCGGCGGGAAGGCCCTGGTGAATGCGTATTATCTGACGGCGGAGCGGCTTGGCGTGGAGATCCTGTATGACTCCGAGGTCGTGTCGTTGAACATGGACGACGGTTCGGTGCGGTCGATCGATATTACTTACAAAGGCTTTCCGGAAACTGTGCATTCGCGTTGCGTGGTCGCATCGTCGGGCGGGTTTCAGGCCAACCTGGAATGGATGCGCCAATACTGGGGCGACGCGGTCGACAATTTTGTTATTCGCGGCACGCCGTACAACCGCGGCCGCGTGCTGAAGAATCTGCTGGATCAGGGCGTCGCCGCGGTCGGCGATCCTACCCAATGCCACGCCGTGGCGCTGGATGCCAGAGCGCCAAAATTCGATGGTGGGATCACGACCCGTTTGGACAGCGTGCCGTACAGCGTGGTGGTGAATCGCGACGGCAATCGCTTCTACGACGAGGGTGAGGATGTTTGGCCGAAACGGTATGCCATCTGGGGACGCCTGATCGCACAGCAGCCTGGGCAGATCGCGTACTCGATTTGCGATTCAAAGGCGTTTACCCTGTTCATGCCCTCGGTATATCCGGCGTTCAAGGCGGACACGCTGGAAGAACTCGCCGTACAGATGAAGCTGGATCCGGCGAAAATTCGTGCGACAATTGACGCATTCAACGTGGCGGTAAGACCGGGTCAGGTATTCGACAACCTGATTCTCGACGGCAACGCGACCGAGGGGTTGACGCCGAACAAGGCGAACTGGGCGCGCGCCGTGGACAAGCCTCCGTTCTACGGATACCCGCTGCGGCCAGGCATCACTTTCACCTATCTGAGTGTCAAGGTGAACCACAAGGCACAGGTGCTGATGGACAACGGGCGGCCCGCCGGCAACCTGTTCGCGTCGGGCGAGATCATGTCGGGCAATATCCTTGGCAAGGGATATCTGGCGGGATTTGGCATGACGATCGGGACAGTATTCGGTCATATCGCAGGCCAGGAGGCCGCCCGTCGTGCAAGAAACTGATGCTGCCAAAAGCGCTAGACATGATCTAGAGGTTTGCAATGCGTGCCGATATTGCGAGGGATTTTGCGCGGTTTTTCCGGCGATGGAATTGCGCCGCGAGTTCTCCGCCGGGGATCTGAGCTATCTGGCCAATCTGTGCCACAACTGCAGAGGGTGTTACTACGCCTGCCAATACAGCCCGCCGCACGAATGGGGGATCAATGTGCCGGCCGTGCTGGCGGAGGTGCGGGCGCAGAGCTATACGGAATATGCTTGGCCGGCGGCGCTGGGATCGATGTTCAGCCGCAACGGCACCGTGGTTTCCCTGATCACCGCCCTGGGTGTCGCGGTGGTGCTGATTCTGAGCATGTTGCTGAACACACCTGGCAATTTCTTCGGTGCCCATGGCGTCGCGGCGAATTCGTTCTACACAGTCATTCCGCTTTGGGCCATGCAGGTTGCAGGCATCGCGACGTTCAGCTTTTCGCTCGTGGCGCTGGCGATGGGGGCGCGGAATTTCTGGCGAGACGCCGGTCCGAGCGGAAAGGTCGGCCTGATTGCGACGGTGATTGCGCTGTGGGATGTGCTGACGCTGAAGAACCTTGGTGGCGGTGGTAACGGATGCAACGATAACTCCGAGGCGTTTTCGATGCGCCGGCGCTATCTGCATCACGCGATGTTCTACGGGTTCATGCTGTGCTTCGCGGCGACCACGACGGGGTTTATCTACCACGCATTTTTTCACTGGCCGGCGCCCTATCCTTTCGTCAGCGCACCGGTTCTGCTGGGCACCCCCGGCGGCCTGCTGATGATGGTGGGAACGGTCGGTCTTCTGGCGATGAAATTCACCGACGACCCTGTACCGAACGTGCGCCGCCTGCTTGGCGGGGATGTCGCACTGCTGATGCTGTTGGCGATGATCGCGCTGACCGGGCTGATCGTGCTGGCGGTGCGCGCGACCGGGGCAATGGGTCTGGCGATGGCGATCCATCTGGGGTTTGTGCTGGCGTTCTTCCTGATGCTGCCGTACTCCAAGATGGTGCACGGGGTTTACCGCTCCGCGGCGCTGCTGCGTCGGGCCATGGAGCGGAAGATGCCGCCGCTCGGTGCTGAGTAGGTCGTCTGACAGTGCCCGATTCTTATAGGCTACCCCGCCCAGGTCGTGACGAAATCCTTGGCGTCAGGCCGCGGCAGCGGCGACGGGCCGCCGCTCCGGGTGCCAATGTACAGAAACCCGATGATATTGTCGTCGGGGCGGAGGCCGAGCGCCGTCTTGACCTCGGGGTCGTAGGCCGGCGCGCCGGTCTTCCACATCGCACCGTATCCCAGCGCCGGTGCGGCCAGCATGAGGGTTTGGGCGGCAGCCGAGGCCGACGCAATCTGCTCGATCTCCGGGATCTTGTGGCCCGGCTGCACCTTCGCCGCGACCGCCACGATCACCGGCGAGCGGAAGGCCTTGTCGCGCTCGCGCTGCAACTCAGCGTCCGAAACGGACGGCATGCGCCGACGCAGCGAGTCTGCCATCAGTGTGCCAAAAGCGGCTCTCCGCTCCTCGTTGATGACGACGAAGTGCCAGGGCCGCAGCCGGCCATGATCCGGCGCTCGTACGGCTGTGGCCAACATGCGGTCCAGCTCCTCGGCAGATGGGCCTGGGGCCTGAAGCCTCATCGCCGACTCACGGGTCAGCATCAACTCAAGTGCGTCCATTCTGATTCTCCTTGCGGCGCAGCCTAGGCAAAAGCCGCGGGTTCGCCAACCGATGCAGCGCCAGTCCGCGTCAGGCGAATATAGCCGAGCCTATCAATCCGGGCAGTCCAGCCGGGTGGCACCACGGTGGTGGAGTCCAACGCTTCGATAATAGCCGGCCCGGTGACGGTCGTCCCCGGCACCAGGCCGTTCCGCCAGTGCACCGCCGCCGGGGCAAAGCCGGTAGCCGGAAACCAGACATCCCTGGTCCGCGTGCGCGCGCCGGCGGGGTCGCTGGATTGCACCAGACTGAGGTCAGGCAATTTGCCCACCGCCGTCAGTCGTAGATTGACCAGTTGGGCGGCCTCGGCGGGATTGGCATGACCATAGGTCTGCTCATGCTTCTGGTGAAAGGACACCGCCAGCCGGTCCAGCGTCGGCCGGGTTATCGGTCCGTCCTCGACCGGTAACGTGAGTTCGTAAGCCTGGCGGCGATAGCGTACATCGGCGAACCGGTGCAGCGCCCGTCGCTTCCGCGGCACCGAGGCCGCCGCCAGCATCGCCGTCCCCGCCGCCTCCATGGCTGCGAACGCCCGCGCCACGCAGGCGGGATCGACCTTCGTCAGATCGGCGTAGAGGGTTCGCGCATAGTCGCGCTTCAGGTCCGTCGCGACGAGCCCGAGAGCGGAGAAAGCGCCCGGTGCGGGCGGGATGATGACCTCGGGGATCGCCAGTTCCTCGGCCAGAGCGACGGCATGCACAGGCCCCGCGCCGCCGAACGCGATCAGGCTGAATTCCTGTGGATCATGCCCACGCTCCACGGACACGATCCGCAGTGCCTGGGCCATATTGCTGTTGACGACGTCGACGATGCGGGCGGCCGCGTCGCGGACGGACAGCCCGAACGGTTCGGCGACATCGGCGGCGATCGCGCGTTCGGCCGCGGCGAGGTCGATTGGCAGCCTGCCGTCCAGCAGCGCGTCGCGGTCGAGCCAGCCCAGGACGACGTCGGCGTCGGTGACAGTGGGCTTGCTGCCGCCGGCGCCGTAGGCCGCGGGTCCGGGATCTGCGCCGGCGCTGTGTGGACCCACTTTCAGTGCGCCGCCCGGATCGACCCGGGCGATCGAGCCGCCGCCGGCGCTGACCTCGGCGAGATCGATAACCGGGACGCGGATCGGGTGACCGGTGCCGTGCATCCAGCGTTTGGTGTTGGCGGCGCCGCCTACCTCGTATTCGGCGGTGACGGCAACCTCATGGTTGACGATCACGCTGGCTTTCGCTGTGGTGCCGCCCATGTCGAAGGAAATCAGATTCGGGCGGTTCAGTTGGCGTCCGGCCAGGGCGGCGGCGATGACGCCGGCGGCTGGGCCGGATTCGACCGCCATCGCGGGCATTCTCAGGCCCTCGGCGATGTCGAAAACCCCGCCGGAGGAACCCATCACGTAGAGTTCCGGCAGTCCCAGCGCGCGCGT
>DASYBP010000717.1:0-8824 GCA_036500715.1 Rhodopila sp. | reverse complement strand
CAACGACGCCGCTCTCCAGATCCACGGCATCAGCCCGGGTCGCCGCGAACAACGCCCGCTTCGCCGCAGCCTCTGCCACCACCGACGTGCCCGCGAGCACGACGTGCCCGGTAACCCCGCCAAATCGCGCAGCCAACTTGGTGTCGGCCGACAGCTGCTCCCCGTCCGACAGCACATCCGAAGCAACAATCACCATCCCGGGCCGCAGCGCTGGATGAAGGCCACCAGCCAACCCGAAGCTGACCAGCCCGGTAGCCCCGTCCCCGATCAGTCGCGTCGCCGCAACCCCGGCGCCCGCCGGCGTCCCGCCGCCTATTCGCACCATGCCGCCGAACCGGGCGGCGATTCGCGCCTCCGTCGCCAGACCAACAACGAACCCAATTGCAGCCGTCAGAATCCAACCTCGACGCGGCGCACATTGCCGCGCTGCAATCCGCGAAAACGCGCCAGCGCCAGCAACGGAAAATAAAGTTTGTAGCCATGATAGCGAAGGTAAAAGACCCGCGGGAACCCGACGGCCGTATAGGGCTGTTCGGTCCACTCTCCATCGAGTTTCTGTGTCGCCGCGAGATAGGCGATCCCCGCCGCGGTCGCCGGATGGTCCACGGCACCTGCTGCCATCAGGCCCAGCACCGCCCAGGCCGTCTGGCTGGGCGTACTGGCGCCATACCGGCCGTGCGGCGCGTCACCATAACTTTCCTCGTCCTCGCCCCAGCCGCCGTCCTCGCGCTGCACCGATACCAGCCACTCTACCGCCCGCACGATCGCCGGATCATCGGGCGCCACGCCGGCCGCGTTCAGCGCACACAACACCGACCACGTCCCATAAATATAGTTCGTGCCCCAGCGACCGAACCAGCTTCCGTCCGCCTCTTGCTCCCGTCGCAGATACGCCAGCGCCCGCCGCATCACCGGATCGTCGACCGCCATACCAATCTGAGACAGAAACGATACGCAGCGCGCGGTGACATCCGCCGTGGGTGGATCCAGCAACGCCCCATGATCGGCGAACGGAATATGGTTCAAATAATGATGTGTATTCTCCGGCTCAAAGGCTCCCCATCCTCCATCGGATGACTGCATCCCCACAATCCACTCCCGCGCTCGGTCTATCGCCGGCGCGTAAATCGGATTCCCATTCCTATGAAGTAACATTCCGACCACAGCGGTATCGTCCACATCCGGGTAGTGCGCATTCTTGTACTGGAATGCCCAGCCGCCTGGACGCAGCCCGGGCCGGCGCACCGCCCAGTCGCCCACCACGTCGGTGATCTGCAGCGAGCGTAGCCACTGGCAGGCCGGATCGGTCGAAACCCCGGCCTCGGCCAGGGCATGTCCCGCGAGGCTGGTATCCCACACCGGCGAAAGACAGGGTTGGCAGTATGCCCGATCCGCCTGCACAACCAGCAGCTTGCGCACCGACTGCCAGGCGATCGCGGCATCTGGATGGTTCGCCGGATACCCCAGCGCGTCGAACATCATCACGCTGTTGGCCATGGCCGGGTAGATTGCTCCCAGCCCGTCCTCGCCATTCAGGCGTTTGGTTACAAAGGTCACGGCCTTGTCGATCGCGCTCCGGCGGCTTGCTTTGGGGAAATACGGCTGCGCGATCCGCAGCACGACATCGACACCCTTGAAAAACCGGCCCCACGCCGACCGATACGGACCGCGTATCCAATCCTTCACCTGATCGGGCGGCGTGCAGAACAATTCCCCGATCTCGATCCCGCGAGGGTTCCGCGCCTTCGGCCGAAGCGCCATCAGCACCAGCAGCGGCACGATCACCGTGCGCGACCAGTACGAAATCTTCGACAAATGAAACGGAAACCACAGCGGCAAGTGCATGATTTCCAGCGGCATTACCGGTACCGCCCGCCACGGCACCGCGCCGAACAGCGCCAACTGCGCACGCGTAAATACATTCGTCCGTTCGGCGCCCCCCGCGGCCAGAATCGCCTCCCGAGCCCGACGCATATGCGGTGCTTGCGGGTCATCTCCGATCGCCTTCAGCGCGAAGTACGCCTTCACCGTCGCCGAGATATTGAAGGCCCCGTTATGAAACAGCGGCCACCCGCCATGCGCCCCCTGGATACTCCGCAGATAGACCCCGATCCGAGCCTGCAGCGCATCATCGATGCGCGCCAGAAAATGCTCCAGCAGCACGTATTCAGCGGGTATGGTCGCATCCGCCTCCAGTTCGAACACAAAATGTCCGTCTGGTCTCTGCCGCCGCACCAATGCGGCCGCTGCCCGGTTCACCGCCGACAGCAGTGCTTCGTCGTCGACACCGGGTGCTATGATCGCATCAAGGGCCATACTATCCCCTGTCACAGCGCCAGTAAAACATCGGCCGCGGTTCGGCCGGACCTTATGGCGCCCTCGATCGTGGCCGGCAAGCCGGTGGCCGTCCAATCTCCGGCGAGCGCCAGGTTCGCCGCGCGTTCGCTGCGTGCCGCCGGCCGTCGCCGGTCCTGCCGGGCCGTGGCCGCGAAGGTCGCACGTTTCTCCTTCACCACGCGATAGGGCGGCGGCGTCCGCTTCATTTCGGGATCCAGATCCAAAGCATCCGCCACATTCGGCCAGACCATCGCCGCTATCGCCTGGGCCGATTCATCCGCCCGGTTATTCGCGGCGCTGATCGTCACCGATACATGCCCCGGCTTCAGGAACACCCATTCCGCGATGCCTGACGTCAGCCCGATAAGACCCGCCTCTCGCAGCCTGTCGTTGCCCTCGGCGGCGAAGCGGAAATGGATGTTCAGAATCGCCTGGAACGCCACGGGCACCATCAGACCCGGCAGCAGGTCGCTGGCCACCCAGGGCGGCACGGCAAGCACCACCGCATCCGCGGAACCCAGCGAAATCGAGCCCTCCGGCCCGCGCAAGGCAGTAACCCGGCCCTCTTCGATTGTCAGCGCGGCGATCCGGCTGTTGAGCCGGATCTCGGCCCCCCGCGCCCGCAAGGTGGCGATAGCGGGATCGATCAGCGCCTCCGACAGGCCCTGCTTCGGCAGCATCGGCCGGCAGGCCTTGCCGCCCCGCATCAGCGTCTCGCGCACCACCGTCCCCAGGAGGCGCGCGAGCCCTTCCTGCGCGGGCGTGTTCAGCGCGGCGACCGCCAGCGGCTCCACCAGCCGCCGATACAAACTGCCGCGCGGCATCGCATCGCAGACCGGCCGGTCGTCCCGGATGGCCGCGATTCGTGCCAGGGCAAAGTAGTCAAACGCCCGCGTCTCCGGGACCCGGGCATCGGAGCTGAAGATCCACCATGGAATCCGGCCCCGGTTCGGCCGCACCGTCCACCGTCCGCCAGTTTTCAGGTCCATGAAGGGAAACGCCGGCAGATCTGGCACCGCGAATGCGTCTTCAGCCCCGATCTCCTTGATGTAGCCTCGCGCGGCCTGGTTGCCCGACAGCAACAGATGATTGCCGTTGTCGATGCGCAGACCGAGTTCCTTGTCGAAATACGATCTGCACCGGCCACCGGCCGCCGGACCCGCCTCATGAATCGTCACGCGCCGGCCGGCCCCCCTCAGCGACAAAGCTGCACGCAGCCCCGCGAGCCCCGCCCCGATCACATGAACTTGACGCATCGGCGCGATTTTTCGTCCTTAACCGCAATGAACAGGCCGTTGCGGCCCACGAGGGGTCACAGCAGGCACAACGCCCGAAGTTCCTGCCGAAGCGAGACGGGCAGAGCGTCCAGCCCCAGAATAGCTCCGAAAGCTGGCATATCAGGCGGCGCCGCGTCAGGATCGAGATATCGCCAGCCTTGGAACGGTCGCGTCGGACGACCGACCAGCGAGACCAGATCGGGATCCAGAATCAGACTGGTGCATGGCGTCAGGTCGTCACGCTGATCCTCGATGATATCAACGATCCGCTGCCGGGCCATCATCGTCCCCGCGATCACCCAGTAGATCGAGCCGCCGTCCAGCACCTCGGCGCGCCGCCGCGGAAAATTGCGTGTCCGGTGGCGCAACGGCACGCGCTGCCGCATGCGTTCGGCCTGCAATTCGCGCAGATGATCAGCGTCTCGCACGCCGACGGCCAGCTTGGTCAGATGCAACATCGCGGAGCGACTCGGGATTGCGCTGTTTCCTCAGTACCACTGTAGGCGCAAAACGCAGGACGCAACACTAGGCCGAGATCGGCGACATGGTTGATTTCATGTTGCAGTGCAGCATATCGATCGGGCACCTCTAAAAGGCCTCGAACGCGGCATGAAATGGTCCGACCGTCTGCGCGCCTTCGGCCGCGGCATCAAGCTCAGCACGCGAATTGCCCAATCCAGGCTGGCGAAGCGCAAGCTCGAGCAGCGCCGGGCACCCTCAAAAAGCGACCGCCTGATCGCGTTTGATGATTTTGGCGCCAACCCAGGCAGCCTACGCATGCTGTCCTATCAGCCATCCGCGGTCGGCGGCAGGCCGCTCACCGTCCTGCTGCACGGCTGCGGACAGGATGCCGCCCGGTTCGCCGCCGACTCCGGGTGGATGGAGCTGGCCGATCGGCTGCACGTACCGCTCGTTCTCCCGCAGCAAGCCGAGGCGAACAATGTCAGCCGTTGCTTCCAGTGGTACCGCCGTTCGGCCACCGCCCGGGACCGAGGCGAGGCGGGCTCCGTCGCCGCCATGATCCGCACGGCGATCGCCCGCTTCGAAAGCGACCCGAACCGCGTCTTCGTGGTTGGCCTCTCGGCTGGCGGCGCGATGGCCGCCGCCTTGCTGGCCGCCTACCCGGACCTGTTCGCCGCCGGAGCCTCTGTCGCCGGCCTGCCCGTGGGCACTGCTCGGTCCGGCATGCAGGCCCTCCTGCGGATGGCGTCCCCTGGTCCTGACCAAAGCCCCAAGAGCTGGGCGGACCGTGCCCGGGCCGCTGCACCAAGGGGGTACGCCGGCCCCTGGCCCCGCCTGTCGGTCTGGCAGGGACAGGCCGACACCATCGTCGCGCCGGCAAACGCTACGCTCCTCGTCACGCAGTGGCGTGCGCTTCACGGCTTGACCGCGCCAGCCGTCCTGGAGCAGGTGCAAAACGGCGTGCTGCACCGGACTTGGCCGGACCGAAAGCATCGTCTGGTCGAACTCTGGTCGCTCCCCGGACTGCCTCACGCCTACCCGGTGGGAACCCGCGTGGTCGCACCGGGCCATTTCGTCGAGTCCGCCCCGGTCGACGCCACCGCCGGCATCGCGCGGTTTTTCGGACTGGACTGAGGAGCATCCGCGGTGCCTACTGGTGGGTAGGGAGACAAGGAGCGCCAGAGACAATGAGTGCCGTCGTCAGCACCGGAGACGTCGTCCCGGAGGCCGGATCGCTCGAAGAGCGCTATCGCCAGTCGGCCGCGTTTCGCGCCGCATCGGATCAGACCCGCGTCACCTCGACGCATGTCCATATCGCCGTCGCCAACGGCCTCGGCTGGGCCTTCGACGGCATGGACGGCGTGATCTTCGGTCTCGCCTCGCCGCTGATCATCAAGGAATTCGCCCTTACCATCCCCGACTACCGGACTGGTATGCAACTTGCCCTGGCGGTCGGCATCATCGGCATGTTCGCCTGGCCCTGGCTGGCCGATCGTTACGGACGCCGCACCCTGCTCGCCCTCAATATCGCTCTATTTTCGCTGATGATGCCGCTCCTGGCGATCTGCACCACCTGGACCGCCTTCGTCATCGTGCGCTGCGTCGTCAACTTCGCCCTCAACGGCGAGTGGTCGCTGGGATCGATGCTTGTCGCCGAAACCTGGCCAGCCCGCTTGCGCGGCCGGGTCATCGGCATCAACCGCGGCACCTGGTGCTTCGGGGCCGCCCTGGCCGGCGTGGTTGCCACCTTTATCATTGCCGATTTCGGCTGGCGCGTCGCCTTCGCCGTCCCGGCGGCGGTGGCGCTCATCGCCGTCTATGTCCGAGCGAAATGCCCCGAATCGCCGTATTGGGTCCGGATGCAGGACCGCAAGCGGCGGATTGCCGCCACGCAGTCTCGCGGTTCCCCACTCTCCGCGGACGACCGGGAGTGGGTCGGGAAGGCGAAACGCATCCCACTCAGCCAATTGTTCCTACCCGATATGCGGCGGAATACCGGCGTCGCGACATTCATCGCCTGCTGCTCGACGACCATCTATGGCACCGTCGGCGGCTGGATGCCGCTCTATCTGTCCACGGAACGCCACTGGTCCACCTCGATGTATGGAAAATTCTATATCTGGTGGGGATTGGTTGGCTTCCTTGGCCTGCTGGTCTCCGGCTGGATCGCCGACCGTTTCGGCCGCCGCCCCGCTTTCTACATCATGCTGGCCGAAGGCGCGGTATTCATCACGCTATGGGTGTTCGCCACCAGCAACACCGAGCTGTGGATCTACGGGTTGTTGTGGAGCATCGGCTTCCTCGGGTTCTGGGGACCCAGCATGATCCTGACATCGGAGGTTTTTCCGACGCGCATCCGCGGCTTCGGCAACGGCTTCGCCTGGTCCGTCGCCTGGGTGTTCGGTTTCATTCTTTGGCCGTTTCTGGCGGTCGGATTGCAGCAGCACACCGGATCCTTCGCCGCCGCCTTCCTGTTGATCCCTGTCGCCATGGCCTGTATGGCGCTGGGTGTCTGGTGGTTCACCCCCGACCATGCCGGCCGGGAATTGGACCAAATTGCGACCTGATCGTACCGGCAGATTCCGCCGGTTGATCCCAGTGCAGGCGGCAGAAATTGCCGCCTTTATAGCCAACTATATATGATATCATTTGCAAAAAGTCTGGCATAATTCCTGCTCGTAATTCCTCCTAGCGACTATGGCAGACCAGATTCCCCGAGCCATGACACAGAATGTATTCACTACTAGGTTCAATATCGGGTCAAAATGACACCTGGGCGCTTATGGCTGCGCCCAGAGCAGCCGATTTGGAGGCCGCAAGATAGGTAAAACCTCATGAGCACGATCAGTTCCATCGCCGCTTCCGCTCCAGTGCCGCGCCAGACAAGCGCGCCAAGCGGCGGCCCCACCACATCCACCACACTGTTCGTCGACCAGAAAGCCCTCAACGAAGCGAATGTGGCCTTGACCGCAGCAGACGGAAAAGCCACCGCCGCCGCGAATGCGATCCGGAATGATCAGCAGTCCGTCAAGCTAGCCACCGCCGCGGCCCAGGTCGCAGATGCCAAGCTACAAGCCGACGAGCACAGCAGCAGCGGACTGAACATTACCGCCTGATATCAGGCGGTTTCCCAGGACGGGGGGTCACGGCGGCCGCGCTGGTCGCCTCGGGTACCGCGTTGTGCATCACCGCCCGTCGCGGTGCTTTGCTCCCCGCTGCGATCGTGACGGGAGCAGTTGGCAGCGACGGTTGCGCAGCGCGCGCAAGCTGAATGAGATCACGGCGGCTTGTCGCGACGCTGGAAGCAGCGGCAGGCAGCGATCATCGCCACACTTCCCGAGAAGCATCCTTGTATCGCCATCAGCGAAGCGCGATGTTCCGCAGGTTGCTTGAAGTGACCGATTCACGCGGCAATCGTGATTGCTTCGCTGTTCAGGCTTCCCCACGATCGGACACTACCGCCGACCCCAACAAACGAAATGAGGATTGTCCCACCCGGTCTTCCCATACCGCAGCGTCTGCCCGTCCAGCGTCTCGACCGCCCCTTCGGCCGCCTCCAGCACCGCCTGCGGCGCGCACGTATCCCACTCCATCGTCCGACCAAACCGCGGATAGATGTCCGCCCTCCCCTCCGCCAGCCGGCAGAACTTCAGGCTTGACCCGAAAGTGACCACCTCTGCCACCACTCGTCCCGCCAGGAACGCGTCCAGCCGCGCCTGGTCCCCATGATGGCGGCTCGCCACCACCGTCAGCCCCTCCGGCGGGGTCCGTCGGGCCCTGATTGCCGAACGCACCTTCTCCTTCTGCCGCCAGGCCCCCAACCCCACCACCCCGCCGAAGACCTCGCCGGTCGCCGGAACCCCGACGACGCCCAGAACCGGCAGCCCGTCCCGCACCAGCCCGATATTGACCGCGAAATCATCACCCCCCGTGGTGAACTCGCGAGTCCCGTCGAGTGGATCGACGAGCCAGAACGCCGTCGTCGCGGCCGTCACTTTGCCCGCCGCAACCTCCTCCTCCGCGACGATCGGGTAATCGGGGACCGCCGCGCGAAGTCCGCCAACGATAATCGCCTCCGCCGCATGATCAGCCTCGGTGACCACGGACCGGTCCGCCTTGCGATGAACTTTGAATCCCCGGTCGCGGATCGCCAGGATTTCCGCTGCCGCCCGAATTGCAAGATCGACCGCGAGATCCAGCAGCGCGGTATCGTCCATCATGCCGGTTCAGTAATAGACTGTTCAGTAACCGACAGCCGGCGCCCGACCTTCGCCTTGCGTGCTTGTCGTGACACCGAAACCATCGGGTTCGGACGCACCCCCTGCCTCAGCATCATGTCAGCAGCCTCATACACCAGACTTGGCTCCAGAAACTTGAGGCACGCCAGCGATCGCGGACAGTCCGCGGCGTTTGCCAGATAGCACGGGCTGCAGCTCATGTTCCGCCGCAGCGCCACAGCCGTCGGCCCGACCGGTCCCCATTCCATCGGGTCCACCACGCCGGAATGAATCCCAATCGTCGGGATGCCAACCGCCGCGGCGACATGCTTGGGACCGCTGTCATTGCCGACGTAGAGGACACAATTCTTCAGCAACCCCGGCAAATCCGCCAGCGACGTCTCCGCCGCCATTGAGGCGACGGCATCTTTGCGCAGCACGACCTTGAGCAGATTTTCCGCAATCTCGACGTCATCCGGACCGCCGACCAGCAAGATATTGACGTCATTTCTTTCTACCAACAGATCTATC
>DASYBP010000716.1:0-17424 GCA_036500715.1 Rhodopila sp. | reverse complement strand
GCGGCGGATTGCCTGATTGCGCAGGACTGGGTTGCCGATACCTCACACGCGGTTGGACTACGGAACGATGCTTCGGTCAGCGCGCCGACGTCCACGAAGACCCGCCCGTTCAAGCCGAGGTCGGGCGACACCGGCAGCGGGTAGCGCAGCTCTGTGGTCTGTGTCCAGATGAAGCGGCCGCCGAGCGGATCGCCGCTGACGGTGTCATGCGGGCCGGCGCCGCCGGTTTCGAAGCCGCGCAGGTTGTCGCCGCCAAGAAAGAAGCGGTCGATGATTTCCTCGCGACCGCCCGAAAGCAAAGCCATTTTGCCGATGCTGCCGGCCAGCTTGATGCCCCAGTCGGGATTGCCGAGCTGGCGTTCCAGCGGGATGTAATAGGCGGTGTTCAGGTTGCCGCGGACGAAGCGGGCATCGCCGCCAAGACCCGCATAATCAGTGCCGACTTCAACGATGTAGCCGGAGCGGGGATATATTTTGCTGTCGCGGTAGTCGAGCGTAACCACCTGGCTGGCCTGCGACAGAAGCGTCGTCCCCGCTTCATTCAAAATGAACGGGCTCGCGCCGGCTTCGACGTTGAAGACGCTGCGATCGACCAGCGAGTAGCTCCACACCTGTCGCAGATGCTCGTTGAAAGAGTAGCCGAGTCGCAGGGAATACCCAATCCGGCTTTCGTCATACGGCTCGGTGCCCAGGAAGTTCGTCTGGACGTAGAAGAGATCGACGCCAGCGATCAGGTTCCGGTCCAGGAAGTATGGATCGGTCAGCGATGAGCTGATCGAGCTGCGCCGCTGGGCAAGGACACCGTTGATATTGGCGTTGATCCCGGTGCCGATCAGATTGCGCTCACCAAGCCCGATGTCCACCAAGGCGCCTGCGTCTGTGGAGAAGCCGCCGCCGAAGGACAGCTCGCCGGTGGCCTTCTCGTTGATGGTCGTCGTGAGAACCGCTTTGTCAGGCGCCGATCCAGGATTGGTGCTGATGTCGACAGTCTGGAAATAGCCCAGGTCTGTCAATCGAGTTTTCGAAAGACGAACCGCTTCGGCGCTGTACGGATCGCCTTCGGCGAGGCGGAACTCCCGCCTGATCACCTTGTCCTGCGTGCGCGTGTTACCGACGATGTCGATGCGTTCAACGTAGACCCGCGGCCCCTCGCCGACGTCGAAGGTCAGATCGACGATACGCTTTTCCGGATCGCGGGTGATCCGCGGCTTGACGTCGACGAACGCATACCCGCGATTATGCACGGCCTCCTCGATCATGTCGCCGGAGCGTCCGACCGCGTCGCCGTCGTACCAGTCCCCAGGTGCCAGCTGCAGGGCCGGCTGCAGATCGGTGCCGCTGAGGTTGCGCAACTGCGAATTGATGGCGATCTTGCCAACCTTGTAACGCGCGCCCTCCTTGACGGTGAATGACAGGAAAAATCCCTTCCGGTCCGGCGAAAGTTCGGCGCTGGCGTTGGTGATCTGAATGTCGGCATAGCCGTTCTTCAAGTAGAATCGGCGCAGCAGCTCCTTATCGTAGGCCAGCCGCTCGGGGTCATATTGGTCGGACGAAGAAAGGAAGCGCCACCAGCGGGACTCGCGGGTGTTGACCACCTCCAACAGCCGGTCCTCGCTGAAGGCATGGTTGCCGGTGAACACGATCTTGCTGACCAGCGTGGCCGAGCCGTCGTTGATTTGGAAGACGACATCCACCCGGTTCTGGCCTAGGCGAATGATCCGGGGCTCCACAGTCGCGTCGTAGTAGCCGCGCTTGGCATACAGGGCGAGGATGCGGAGCCGGTCGGCTTCGGCCAGAGCAGGGGTGAAGACCGCGCGCGGACGCAACTGCAGCTCAGGCTTGAGCTGGTCGTCGCTAAGCTTGTGGTTGCCCTCATAGGCGACGCGATTGACGATCGGGTTTTCGACCACGCGGACGACCAGGCTGTTGCCGACCCGACCCAGCCGGACGTCCTGAAACAGCCCGGTGGCGTAAAGGGTTTTGAGGCTGCGGTCGATGCGGTCCGGGTCGAACTTGTCGCCAGGCTGCACCAGCAGATAGGACCGGATGGTACCCTCCTCGATGCGCTGATTGCCCTCAACCTTGATGTCTTCGATCACGCCCCCGGCGGAAGTGGGTGCCGCGCGGTGCGAAGGGGGGCGGGAGGTAGCCGGAGGCTGGGCGGCAGCGGTTCCGATAACCAGCAATGGCATCAGGCACGCGGCAGCGAGCCGCGCAGCACGGATCGTCAACAAAAGGCTGGTCCCCCCAACGGCACGCGCGTGGCAAACTGCGGCATCGGAGACGGCCCGATGCGAACGCGAGGCACCATAGCGACGGGTCGCCAGCGATGCTAGTAGCGCCCTTGCGGCTGCGACCGTTCCGGATCGGTGCGTCTAAGTTGATGATCTAGACCGAAAATTCTCGTCTGTCGCAAATCGAACCGGATTCCGAATGTGGCTCGCGATTGCGACTCGGGGTTTCGCTCCCGTGCCGAACTGCACGGCTTTGGGTGGGTATCTGCGCCCGGCGAAGCCTCTCAGGACTCAGGCTTTAAAACTCACGCTTTACCGGGCGCGGACGCTAGCCGATCAGGCTAGCGACCCAGCGGAACAGCCCGAGGTGGGTGAGGTCATTCCATGTCGCGAAGACGAACAGGCAGGCCAGGAATGCCAGGCCTGCCCTAAATCCGTATTCCTGGGCGCGGGGCGGCAACGGGCGGCCGCGCAGGGCTTCGGCCAGGTAGAACACCAGATGGCCGCCATCCAGCACGGGGACCGGGAACAGATTGATCAGTCCCAGGTTCACCGACAATACGGCGATGAATGAGATGAGGCTGGCGAGGCCAAGCTGCGCGACCTGGCCTGACAATTGCGCGATGCGCAGCGGGCCGCCAAGTTCCTCGGTACCGCGGGTGCCGGAAATCATTTGGGCCAGGCCGCTGAAGGTCTCCCGCGTGATGGTCCAGGTTTGCGTTACACCGCCAAGCAGAGCGCCTGCCACGCTGACGTGCCGGTATTCCACCGCGCCACCACGGACGCCCAGCAGGCCGACACGCTGACCGCCGGACTCCCTCGCGTCGGTGGTCACATCCAGCTGCTCTTCCGCGCCGCCACGCTGAATCGTCATTTTAACGGTTTCGCTAGGATGCGCGGTTATCGCGTGCTGCAAATCCTCGAAGGTGCCGATTGGTTCGCCGGCGATGGAAACGATGCGGTCGTTGACCATCAGGCCGGCCCGGGACGCGGCGCTGTCCGGCAGTACCGCCCCGATCACCGGCAGCGTCACAGGCTGCCCAATCGCCATGAACAGCGCGGCGAACAGGACCATCGCCAGCACGAAATTGGCGGCCGGCCCGGCGGCAACCACGATCGCGCGGGAAAGCACCGTCTTGTCATGAAAGGTTTGGCCGGGGATCCAGGTGGCGCGCACGTCCTCAGCGACGTCTTGGGGACGTTCCTGACCGTGCAGCTTCACGTAGCCGCCCAGCGGCAGCCATGCCACCTTCCACACGGTGCCACTTTTATCCGTCCAGGACTTGATCGCCCGGCCGAAGCCGATCGAAAACGTCTCCACCCGAACGCCGCGCCAGCGGGCCGCCAGATAGTGTCCGAGCTCGTGGACAAACACGAGCACGCCGAGGACGACGACGAACGCCGCCGCACTGCGCACGAAGTCTGGGATGAAACTCAGCACGGTCTTGGCCTTCGGGACGGAGTGGTCAAACGGCGGGAACTTGCATCAGGTCTTGCGCAATGCGGCGCGCGGTGGCGTCAACGGCGATCACTTGGTTCAGCGTATCGGCCTTCGGCGTGCCTAGCCGCATGAGGGTACCCTCCACAACGCGGCAAATGTCCAAAAAACCGATACGACGGTGCAAGAATGCTTCGACAGCGACCTCGTTCGCCGCGTTCAAAATCGTGGGCGTTGCGCCGCCAATTTGCAACACTTCTCTTGCGATGCGCAGGGCAGGAAACCGGATGAGGTCGGGTTCGGTAAAGTCAAGCCGGCTGACGGTGGCGAGATCAAGGCGGCGAGAGGTCGTCGGCATACGCTGTGGCCACGCCAGCGTATGGGCGATCGGGATGCGCATGTCGGGGGAGCCAAGCTGGGCCAGAACCGAGCCGTCGTGGTAGTACACCATGCCATGGATGACGGACTGCGGATGCACCAGCACCTCGATCGCGGTGTCCTCAAGGCCGAACAGACGGGCCGCCTCGATCACCTCGAGACCCTTGTTCATCAAGGTAGCCGAATCGATGCTGATTTTCGCTCCCATCGACCAGACCGGGTGACGAAGCGCTGCCTCGGGCGTGGCGTCAGCCATTTCCTTCAAGGTCGCGGTGCGGAACGGGCCGCCAGAGGCGGTCAGCACGATCTTCTCCACCGCTCCGCGGTTGCCGTCTGCCAGCGACTGGAAAATCGCGTTGTGCTCAGAGTCCACCGGCAACAATGTCGCACCGGCTTCGCGGACCGCGCGCAGCATGACATCGCCTGCGCATACCAAAGCCTCTTTGTTGGCCAGTCCGATATAGCCGCCACCCTGGATCGCGGCGAGGGTGGGCGCCAGGCCGGCCGCGCCGGTGATCGCTGCCATGGTCCAGTCCGTCGGCAGCGCGGCCGCGGCGAGCACGGCTTGTGAGCCGGCTGCAGCCTCGACCCCAGTACCGGCAAGGGCGTCGCGCAAGGCGCCATAGGCGGAGGAATCGGCGACGACGGCGATTTCGGCACGCAGCGCGATCGCCTGTTCCGCCAGCCTTCCGGCATTGCGACCGGCTACCAGGGCACGGACTTGGAAGCGGTCCGGATCCGCCGCCAGCAGGTCGATCGTCTGGGTCCCGACGCTGCCTGTGCTGCCGAGAACGGTGACCGAGCGCACCGTCCCCCGATCGGGGGACGAGGGTTGGCTGGCATTCATTCCCAAAGAACTACTCCAGGTCCAACGATTAGCGCCAGTAGGGCCGCTGCCGGCGCGGCGGTCAACACAGCATCCAATCGGTCCAGCAGACCGCCGTGGCCGGGAATAATGTGCCCGGAATCCTTCACCCCGAAATGACGCTTCATCTGACTTTCGAGCAAGTCGCCGCATTGGCCGAGGATCCCGATCAACACCGCGAAGCCGATAGGGCGCCAGGATATCGGCGCATTTCCCAGGACTGCCGATGCGGCGAGGCCGGTCGCGGCGGCGGCGGCGAGACCGCCGATAGCGCCGGACCAGGTCTTGCCAGGCGAAATCGTGGGTGCGAGACGCGGGCCGCCGATCGCTCGGCCGACCATGTATGCGCCGATGTCACTCGCCCAGACGATTAGCAGGAGCACGATCACATTGGCGCCACCGCTGACCGGGGGTTGCCGCAGCCAGATCAGTGCAACCGCCCCCAGACCGATATAGGGGATGCCGAAGGCAAGCGGCCGGGAACGCGACAGGCCGCCGGCGAGCCACGCCGCGATCAGCGTCGCGACCGCCAGCAGCACCAGGGCGGAAATTCCCCCACGCCAGGCGGTTACCATCGCGCTGAGCGGCAGCGCGGCAAACAGCGCGAGGGCGAAGGGTGTGCGCCGACGGCACATGCCGAGCCATTCGTGGGCGAGAAGCGCGGCAATGAGAGCAATCAGGGCGACGAAGGCGATGCCGCCTATCCAGATGCAGCCCAGGGCAAGCGGAGCCATCACGACGGCGGAAAGCACGCGTAGCCGGAGGTCGGCCCAGCGTGGCCCAGCGGTTGCGACCGACGTCAACGTGGCGCCTGCTCGCCGTCTCGGCGGGTGCTCATCTCGGTCCAATCGAATCGCACACCAATCGAGCCGCATGGGGCAGGCCGGGGTCAGTCGTTGCGGGCACCGAACCGTCGCTCGCGGCGCGCGTACTCGTCCAGTGCGAGATTGAAATGAGCGTGGTCGAAATCAGGCCATAGCACATCAAGGAACACAAGTTCGGCGTAGGCCGCCTGCCAGAGCAAGAAGTTGGAAAGCCTCTGCTCACCTGAGGTACGGATGATCAGATCAGGATCGGGCATCCCGGCGGTGGCCAGGAAGCGCGCGAACGTCTCCTCGCAGAGGTCGCCCGCGTCGAGGCCCCCGTCGCGCACGGCTTCCAGCGCGGCGCGCGCAGCGGCAGCGATTTCGGCACGCGCGCCGTAGGACAGCGCGATCGTCAGGTTGAGCCGGGAGTTGGCCGCGGTGCCGCTTTCGGCGGCCAGCAGGTCGGCTTGAATGTCGGCGTCGAACCGGCCCCGGTCGCCGATGAAGCGCAGGCGCACACCGGAATCCTTGAGTTCGTCGATTTCGGAACGCAGGTAGCGCCGCAGCAAGCCCGTCAGGTCCAGGATCTCACCGGCGGGACGACGCCAGTTTTCGCTGCTGAACGCGTAGATCGTCAGCCAGGAGATCCCCGATCGCATGGCCGCTTCCACCGCGCGGCGAACCGCCCGCGAACCTTCGCGATGGCCGGCTATTCGGGGCAGGCCGCGCGACTTCGCCCAGCGGCCATTGCCATCCATGATGATTGCGACATGGGCAGGTGCGATTTGCGCGGCGGATCGAGTGGTCACTGGAACGGCGACGACGACAGGTGACGTCGCGATAGCTGAGGACACGTGGTTCTCCGACTGGTAGGCCATGGCTGCCCGCTTGGTGATCACAGGCATCGTGTGCCTCGACCCGCTTCAGACCTGCCGGATGTCTTTTTCCTTATCGGCGAGCACTTCGTCCACCTTTTTAATGAATTGATCGGTCAGTTTCTGCACCTCATCGGACCAGTTTTTGGCCATGTCCTCGCCGATTTCATGTTTCTTTTCGTGGCCTTTGACCTGTTCCATACCGTCTCGACGCACCCCCCGCACCGAAATCTTTGCCCCTTCAGCGTATTTGTGCGCCATCTTGACGAGTTCGTTGCGCCGTTCTGTGGTAAGCAGCGGAATTGGCACACGGATAAGCATCCCGTCAGTGGACGGGTTCAAGCCGAGGCCGGCGTCGCGAATGGCTTTTTCCACCGCCGAGACCATGGACTTGTCCCAGACCTGCACCGTTAACATGCGCGGTTCCGGTGTGCCGACGGTGCCGACCTGGTTCAGCGGCATCTCGGTCCCATAGGCGATGACCTTCACCGGCTCCAGCAGGGCAGGATGGGCACGCCCGGTGCGCAAGCCGGCAAATTCGCGGCGCAACGTTTCCAGCGCGCTTTCCATGCGACGCGTGAGATCGTCTTTCAGGCTGCTCAAGTCTGCGATGGCCATAACGTTGCCCTCCTACTCCCTTGTTTGATCGCGTGATCCGTGTGCTTGGAAAGATTGGTTCGGCACCCTCACCGCCTCAGACCTCGACGATCCGGGTGAACGCACCCTCGCCTCGCATGACCTGCGCGAAGGCGCCGGGGGCGTGAACATTGAATACCACAATCGGCAGATGATTTTCGCGTGCCAGGCTGATGGCTGCGGCATCCATGACGCCGAGGTCGTTGGCAAGGACATCAAGATAGGTCAGTTGCTCGTACCGCGTTGCGCCACGCACCTTGCGCGGGTCGGCGGAATAGACGCCGTCCACCTGTGTGCCTTTCAGCAGTGCATCGCATTTCATCTCCGCCGCGCGCAGGGCCGCCGCGGTGTCGGTGGTGAAAAACGGATTTCCGGTCCCGGCGGCGAAGATTACGACCCGGCCCTTCTCCATATGCCGTTCCGCGCGGCGGCGAATATACGGCTCGCAGACCGAGGCCATCGGAATGGCGGACTGGACGCGAGTGGCGCAGTTGAGCTTTTCCAGCGCCGATTGCATGGCAAGGGCGTTCATCACGGTCGCCAGCATACCAATGAAGTCGGCCTGCGCGCGGTCCATGCCCGAAGCCGCGCCGGAGACGCCGCGGAAGATGTTACCGCCGCCGATGACCACCGATACCTGCACACCCATCGCGACAACCGCCTTGATATCGTTGGCGATGGCGCGGACCATGTCGGTGTCGAGGCCGTATTCCCGCCGGCCCATCAGCGCTTCCCCGGACAGCTTCAGCAGAACGCGCTTGTAGACGGCGGGCTGTGTCATGCGCTTCTCTCTGGGGTCCGGTCGGCAATGAGGAACGGCGGCACCGTAGTGATACCGCCCCGGCCTAACAAGCCGCGGCGGGATGTTTCGTGGCAGGACGCCGGAAGTACGACAAGATCGGGGCCAAGCGGTGAGGGCGTGCGATCTAGTGACCGATCGCGGTGAAGCGTGAGTAGCGAAGCGATCACGATTTCCGCGTGAATCGGCCACTTCAAACCAAGTGCGACGTATTGCGCTTCGCTGATGCGCGATACTAGGCATGGTAGGCGAGGCTCTCTCAGATCCGCGTTTGCCCCTGGCGGTGAAACCATTGGCTGCTTCGTTGTTACCTCACTGGCCTGATCCTCTCGATCCCGCCGCCGCCGAACGACTGGTCGAACGCTTTCAGGCGATCGGCGAGCCCGAGGCCCGAGTGCTGGAGCAGCCGGGAGTCGGACCCCTGCTGAAGTGTCTGGGCGGCAACAGTCCTTATTTGGCGGAACTGGCATTGCGTGAACCCGGATCAATTCACCGGCTGGTGACCGATGGCCCCCAAGCTGCTTTTGCCGAGGGCATGCTACGGCTGAGCCACACATCCGCCGACGCAAAGCGCCAGGACATCGCCGCCGCCTTGCGGCAAGCCAAGCGGGCGGTTGCGCTGGTTGTCGCGATTGCCGACATCGGTGCCCTGTGGGCATTGGAAGCGGTGACTGGTGCGCTTTCCGAGCTGGCCGAAGCGACGCTGCGCCTGGCGATCCGCCACCTGCTGCGGTCGGCCCATGAAGCAGGCGAGATCCGGCTGCAGGATGTCAGCCGACCCGATCTCAATTGCGGGTTCGTTGCGCTGGCGATGGGCAAACTGGGGGCGGCGGAACTGAACTATTCGTCCGACATCGACCTTATCTTGATTTATGACGGCACGGCACCGGCCTACGCAGCGGGGCGGGCTGGTGGCAATGTCGGTCTGTTGACCGCGCGGATGGCGCGCGACCTGGTCACACTGATGGAGGCGCGCGACGCAAACGGGTATGTCTTCCGGACCGATCTGCGGCTGCGGCCAGATCCCGCCGCGACGCCACCCGCCGTCTCGCTCCATGCCGCACTGACCTACTACGAAAGCATGGGTCAGAACTGGGAGCGGGCCGCGATGATCAAGGCCCGACCGGTCGCCGGCGACCTGGCGCTCGGGCGGCGATTCCTGGAAGCGATTCGCCCATTCATCTGGCGGCGGGGCTTGGACTTCGCGGCCGTCGCCGACATCCATGCGATGAAGCGGCGGATCGACGAGGTCAAGAAGACCGCCCTGAACCGGGGCGGCGATCCGGTGGCACAAATAGCCGGCCACAACATCAAGCTGGGCGAAGGTGGCATACGGGAGATCGAATTCCTGGTGCAGACGCTGCAGATGGTTTGGGGCGGCCGCGACCCCAGCCTGCGGATCAAAGCCACCCTGCCCGCCATGGTCCGGTTGATGGAGACCGGACACATAAAGCCCGGCACGCGTCAGCAGTTGGAAGATGCGTACCGGTTCCTCCGCCGGGTCGAGCATCGGCTGCAGATGGTGAACGATCGGCAGACGCACACACTGCCGGAAGCGCCCGATCAGATGAACCGCATCGCGCGGTTCATGGGGTATGTCGGGGCTGAGGCGTTCGCCCTGGAAGTGCTGCATCATGCCGCGATCGTGCGGTCGAATTATCGCGCGATCTTCGAATTTGTTCCGGAGCCGCCGGGCATTGCCTTGGTCGGGACCGAACTGGATTTTCGCGGCGACGATCCGGAACCCGCGTCCACCGTCGCCGCGCTGGCCGATCTAGGGTACCACGAGCCGCGGCGGATCGTGGCGGCGGTGCGGCGATGGCTATCCGGCCGCGTTCGCGCGCTGCGCTCCAGCCGGGCGCGCGATCTGATCACCACGATGGTGCCGTCCATCCTGGCGACGCTGGGCGCGCAGCCAAATCCGGATGACGCCTTCAGCCGCTTCGACCGGTTCATCAGCGCGTTGCCCGCCGGCGTGCAGCCGATGTCGCTGTTTCAACGCAACCCGATGTTGCTGCAGCGCATCGCCGCGGTGCTTGGCGCCGCACCGATGCTCGCGGAACACTTGGCGTGTAACCCAAGCGCGCTGGATGGGCTGCTCGAGACAGCGGACCAGGTCGATGCGCGCCAGATGCTGCGTGCCCGTGTCGCCGACGCGCCCTCGCTGGAGGATGTGATTCAGATCGTGCAGCGCGCGGTCAAGGAGCGGGACTTCTTTCTGTCGGTCGCGACGCTGGAAGGACGGCTGGACGCGGATGCCGCGGCGCTGCAGCGGACGGCGCTGGCCGAAGCGGCGCTATCGGTGATGGTGCCGCGCGCGCTGGCCGACTTTTCGACGCGCTTTGGCCGAGTGCCCGGCGGCGCGCTCGCGGTCGTGGCGATGGGCAAGGCGGGCGGACGGGAGATGATGGCGGGCTCCGACCTCGATCTAATGTTCATCTACGACCACCCGGCCAGCGCCACCGAGAGCCGGGGTGTCCGAACGGTGCCGGCCAGCCAATGGTTCATCCGGGCGGTGCAGACATGCATCGCGGCGCTGACCGCGCCCGGACCAGAAGGTCGGATGTACGCCCTGGACATGCGGTTGCGGCCGTCCGGCAACAAAGGGCCAATCGCGGTGTCCCTGAAGTCGTTCCGACTGTATCATGAAGCCAGCGCCTGGACGTGGGAGCGGATGGCACTGACACGCGCGCGGGTCATTACCGGACCGGGCGGTCTGCGCCGGCAGGTCAACGAGGCCATCGAGGCGGCCATCTGCAGGCCGGCGGCCCCCATGGCGATCCGCCGCGACGCCACTTCGATGCGCGAACGGATGGCCCGGGAGCTGCGCCCGCACGGGCCCTGGGACGTCAAGCTGCGGGCGGGCGGGCTGATCGATATCGAGTTCATCGCTCAGGTCCTGCAGTTGATCCACGCGCGCGATGCGGGGTTCCGCCGCAGCCAGACGACGCGGGTTGCTTTGCGGCGGCTAGGGACCGCCGGGGTCATCGCCCGAGCGGATGCGGCCGCGTTGATCGAGGCGGAACGGCTGTGGCGGACCATTCAAAGCATGTTGCGAATGACGGTCGGCGCGGTGGAGGAAGCCACGCTGCCTCAGGCGACCGCCGGGTCGCTCCTGCATGCCGCCGCGGCGGCAGGGGTGTCAGCCAACGATGCGGAAGCGTTGTTACGACAGGTCGACGCGATTGCACTTGGCGTTCGGGAACTGTTCGAGCGGTATGTCGGGAAGCTCGAGGGATAATCTTGTCGCGGTCAGGCGCCGTGCCCTGGGGGGAGAGTGCAGCCGCCCCTACCCCACCCGGAAATTCCCAAACTGCCACGGGCAAGTCGCATCAACCACCTCGGGGAACAGCCGGCCGCGATCCAACAGCGGCGTCCAATCACTATATTCGCCGACCATATCCCCCAGATACGGTTCGGCTATCTCCAGCACCCGCGAATGATCCAGATGATCCGCCTCAGCCAGGCCAGCCCGCGGGTGCTCGATCGCCCAGACTATCCCGCCCAGCACCGCCGCCGTCACCTGCAGGCTGGTGGCATTGTTGTGCGGCGCCAGCGCGCGCGCCTGCTCGATCGACAGCCTCGAGCCATACCAGTAGGCACCCCGCGCATGCCCCATCAGCAGCACACCCAGTTCATCGACACCGGAACGGATCTCGTTCATCATCAGCCGCTGTCTCGGTTGCTGCCGCCAGTTCAGGCCGGCAAGCTCATGCACCGACAGCACCGCGTCGTCGCAGGGATGATACGCGTAATGCACCGTCGGCCGATACACCACCGTTCCATTATCCGTTACTGAATAGTAATCTGCGATCGAAATCGATTCGTTGTGCGTGATCAGGAACCCGTGCAGCGGCCCTGCCGTCGGCGTCCAGGTGCGTACCCGCGTCGACGCGCCAGGGCGCAGCAGATAGATCGCCGCGTCGCAGCCGAACTCATGCCGCAGCCCGTCCCCCGGTATCGTCTTCTCGTGCGTCCCCCAGCCCAGTTCGGCCGGCTGGCATCCCTCGCCAACGAAGCCGTCAATCGACCACGTGTTGACGAACTCGCCCGGCTGTTTCGCCACCGTCGCTATCTGCGTGTCCCGCTCGGCAATATGAATCACCTTCACGCCCAGCCCCCGCGCCAGCGCCGCCCACCCCGCTCGATCCGTAGGCACCGATGTATTGACATCTGTATCCCGAGCGATATTTAGTAGAGCCTGCTTGACGAAATGCGAAACCAGGCCTGGGTTGGCGCCGTGCGTCAGCACCGCGGTCGGCCCGCTGCCCCCCGCCAGTGCCAAGGCGCTTTCCCGCCCCAGCGCCAGCGCGCTCTCCCTCAGCGCGTAGTTGGATCGTTGCGATGGCGTCAGAGACGCGTCGGTGTAGCCACCGGCCCACGGCTCGATGCAGGTGTCGAGGTAAAGCACGTCGCGCGCTTGGCAAAACCTGATCAGCGCGACGGACGACACATCAACACTCAGGTTCAGCAGGAAATCCCCGGCCTGAACCAGCGGCGTCAGCACCTCGCTGTAATTCACCTGGGTCAACGGCAGGACGGTGAAGCTCACGCCGTACCCGGCCGCGATATCCCGCCCCCGCTCATCACCCGAAACAATCGAGATCCGCTCGACCGGCATGTCGATGTGACGCAGGATGAGCGGCAGCACGCCCTGGCCGATACTGCCAAAACCAAGCATCACCAGGCGGCCGTTGAAAGCGGCATGTTTCATCGGTCGGTTTCCTCTCAAACGCAACGGTCAGGCGGCGATCCGCAGCGATCCGACCGCCGGACCGTCGTCCGCCACCTCGACAATCCGGGCCCGGTCGAAGCCGTTGAAGGCGGTGCGCAGGCAGGCACCGTAGGCACCAAGCTGGCCGATCTCGATCCAGTCGCCTTCCGCCGCGTCGGCCGGCAGCACGAAAGGACCGTGCATCACATCGGCACTGTCGCAGGTCGGCCCGAACAGGGAAAACCCGATCGTTTCGCCGGCAGCCGCACCGCCCGGACGGATCAGCCGCGCCGGGTACCGGAACGCCAGTGTTCCGGCATCGGCGAGGCTACCATACACGCCGTCATTCACATACAACGCGCTGTCGCGCCGCGCCTGTACCTGCACCACCACCGACGTGCCGGCCGCCACCAGGGCCCGCCCCGGTTCCGCCCACAGCCGCGCGGCAGGCAGCCCCAGGTGCTCGAACCCGGCCTCGATCTCGGCAAAGAACGCACCGATCGGCGGCGGTTCCTGGTCGGGATAGGTCACCGGAAATCCGCCGCCGACATCGACCACGTCGATCGCGACACCCGCTGCGGCGATGATCCGCCCGGCCAGCGCCAGCGCATCCCGCCAGGCCAGCGGATCGAGGCACTGGGACCCGACATGAAAGCTTACGCCCAACGTCGCCGCGCAGCCCCGCGACGCCTGCAGCAAGGCGACCGCTTCGGCCGCGGGCGCGCCAAACTTGCCGGAGAGATCCAGCATCGCCCCCCCTTTCGGCAGGGCGATACGCACGATCAGCCCCAGCGCGCCACACTTGCCGGTGGCGGCGACTTCGGCGCGGATCTTCGCCAGTTCCTCGGCCGAATCCAGGACGAAATCGCGCACCTCGTGCTGCGCCCAGGCCTCGCGGATCGCGCCGCGCGCCTTGACCGGGTGCATGAAGTGGATCGCCGCCCCGGGAAACATGGTGCGCACCAGCCGGATCTCCGGCAGCGACGCGCAGTCGAAATGCCGCACCCCGCCCTGCCACAGCGCACGCAGCACCGCCGGATCGGGGTTGCACTTCACGGCGTACAGCACATCGCCTGGGAAACCCGCCACGAAGTCTCGCGCGGTCTGCACGACAACACCGGGACGCAGGCAGTGAACCGGCTCCTCCGGGCGATCGGCTGCCACCATGGCATCCACCGTGGGACGGCGAACCGGATTGCCGCGCAGCGGACGGCGCAGCGGCGAAACAGCAGAGCGGGTACGAGCAACAACAGACATCGCAGGAATCCTCGCGAAACAAGCCGGACGCGCGGCGACGCGTCCGGGGTGAACGGGGGACCTCAGCCAAAGCCGCGCGAAACCGCCGCGGCTTTGGGGTCAGACGATGCTGGTGGTACTTCGCATCGCACGGGTGCGGTCGGACATAGGCGTGTTCCTAGACGACCCCGGCCCACGGTTGGCCGGGTCTATCGAAAAGGACGCGTTTACGTCGTTGCTGTGCCCAGACGCTGGGCTCGCGGCACGTGCGGTTGCGTCACCGCCCCCTTCCAGAGGCGAGGAGGCCGATATAGGGGCCGGTGACCCTGACGAGATATGCGTTTTTGGTTGGTCGGCAGACGCTCAGCGCATAGCACCGACGAGCGCCAAATACTCCCACACGACGGTCGCCGCGGCCAGAGCCGTGATCTCGGACGGGTCGTACGCCGGAGCAACCTCCACAACGTCCATTCCGACGAAACGAACGCCCGCCAGCCGGCGCAGGATCGCCTGCGCCTGCCACGACGCCAGGCCGCCGATCTCCGGCGTCCCGGTGCCAGGGGCGAAGGCGGGATCCAGTGCGTCAATGTCGAAACTCAGGTAGGCCGGCGCATCGCCGACGACCTCGGCAATCCGGGCGGCGACCGCCGCGGGGGTGGCGGCGTGCACATCCTGCGCCGACACCACCGTCACGCCCTTGCCGACCGTCCAGTCCATCACCTCCCGCTGCACCGGCGAGCGAATACCGATCTGGATCATCCGGCGCGGCTCGATCAGCCCTTCGTTGATGGCGTGGTAGAATGGCGAGCCATGGGCATAGACCTGGCCGAAATTGTCCGGCCAGGTATCGACATGGGCATCGAAATGCACCAGCGCGACGGGGCCGCCCTGCCGCTGCGTGACCGCCCGCAGCAGTGCCAGCGAGATCGAATGTTCGCCGCCCAGCGCGAGCAGATGGCCAACGACCTCGGCCTGTGCCTTGACCGCCGCCAGACTGCCCGCGATGTCGCCCAGCGCCAGGCTGAAATCACCAATGTCCGACAGGCTCATCCGCGCCGGCTCCGCCCCGGACACCGGGTGCGCCCCGTCTGTCAGCATCCGGCTCGCTCGGCGGATCGCGCTCGGGCCCTCGCGGGTGCCCGACCGGTTGGTGGTGCCAATGTCCATGGGAACACCCGCGACGACATAGTCCGCGTCCGGATCCACACGGGTCACTCCTAGAAAGCTCGGCGGAACAGCGTAGGTTGGGGTATCGACCATGTTTTCCCTCAGCAACAAATGTCATCGGCTCGTGGCGACCGCGCACTTTGATCTGGAACAATGCACCTCCGTGAGGTCCCGGCTAGGGACGCCGCTCCGTCAAATCAGAAAGGACCGAGCATGTCTCACATGCGAGCCGCCATATTTATCGAGCCCGGCCGGATCGTCCTGGGAAGCGAGCCGATCCCCGGCGTGGGCGCGCTGGCACTGGTCCGGATTACCGCCACCACGATCTGCGGCACCGACGTTCACATCCTCAGGGCGAGTACCCAGTGGCGAAAGGCCTGACCATTGGCCACGAACCCGTGGGCGTGATCGAAAAACTCGGCTCCGCCGTGCAGGGCTTTGCCGAGGGTCGGCGGGTCATCGCTGGAGCCATCACGCCAAGCCGTCATTCTGCGGCCTGCCTTTGCGGCTGCTCGTCGCAGGACGGCGGCTTCCACGGGCATGGCTGTGCCGAGCAGGATGTGACTGCGCAGACACCGATCATGACGAGCTTCCTCACGTGTCTCTCCTTCTCAAGGGCGCCATTCTCCTGCCACACACCTGCCCTCGGTCCGCGACCTGTCCGATTGAAATGGTGCCGATGCTGGCGCCGGAGAGTGCCGCGCCGATGCGCGGCGCCAATGAGGATGGTTTGCGCTGCGCACCACACCACAACCTCGCCGGAAACGCGGCCCGCAACCGGCCGTGCATAATTCATATGTGGACGGTCCCCGCGTGCAAGGTTTCGAAGCAGCTTTGGCGATATGGTCAGGTGCAGTCATATCTCCGGCCCACTGGTGCGGTGCACATGACCGCTAGCCCAAGAGTTCTGCACATCGGAAAATCACAGTAATTGCCCGGGACGTTACGTGCCTTTTTCATGACAAGGTCTTTTGCGGGGATAGCAAGCCTAGACTGCAAAAGAGAACCGCGGATCCCGCGATGCTCGGGGCGAACGCGCCCCTGAGACTGAGGGCATGCCATTTTAGCCTGATATCAGCAGTCCGAAGGGTTGACTGGTATGCGCGCAAGGGTTGGTGTGGCGGCTGTGCGCGAAATCAATAACATACCAGCGGCCCGGCCGTTCAAAAACGGTCAATCATTCGGGCCGCTGGTATGAGTGCGCGTGAGCATTGCTCCGATGTCCAGGCCGGCGGTTTCCTGAGGCTGGCCGGCCAACCATTGGATTGGCAGGCCAGGCGTTCAATGCCATCCGACCAATTTTCTGCAAGCTCTCTCGCGACTTGCCGTCTCGTGCTTGCACAGCCATCCCTCGGAAAACCGTTCCAAAGTAGCTCGCCAGCAGGTCGACGTCGGTCGTTGGTGGAAGCTGGCCTTGCTTAACGCCCTGCTTCAGGCGCTCAGCCATCATCTTCTCAGCCATGGATCTGTATGCGATCATGGTTTCGCGTAACGCGTCGAGGGACGGTGGCACGTGGGTCCCCGCGAGGGAAATCATGCACCCGGTTGGAAGGTCGGCCCGCGTGAACTCGGTCGCGGTGGATTCGACCAAACGTTCAAACGCTATTCGGACATCCTGCTCCTCGGACAATGCACGGCTGAACCATTCACTCGGGCTGTCGAGGTAATATTGGACAGCCTCTTTGTAGAGCAGCTCCTTGCTGCCAAAGGCATTGTAGAAGCTGGACGGGTTGATGCCCATCGTCGAGGTCAGATCGTCGAATAACGTACCTTCAAAGCCTTGCTCCCAGAACAGCTTCATGGCTGCTCTGAGCGCAGTTTGACGGTCGAAGGCCCGTGGCCGTCCCGGTCGGCGCTGTCCCGCAGTATTGTTCTTTCGCGTCATCGATTGAATACCCTTGGGGGGCCTGAGAGCAGGGTCTTTCGTCAAACTCATGATGATGGAAGCGGCTGCTTTTGTAATGGCAAGACGTCCTACGGTCTGGATTTTGGCGAGTGTGTCGGCGCTTATAACACAATCGGCGCAGACATCTGTGGCGTGACGAGGCCGTCAGGCCATTCAACGGACGGTCGGACGCCTCAGTTATATTTTTGATGGCGCCGCTCCAAAAACCCATTGACTCTGCCCCCGACCAGGTGTGTCGTTCGATTTCGGAGCTAACGCTCCAGAACTCGCTCGGCGGAACCCGCAGGGCTCAGCGATTAGAGATTCACATGAGAAGAATTGTCCACCACGAACTCGGACAACCCGAGCAGGTGCTTCGGGTCGAAGACGG
>DASYBP010000715.1:0-3584 GCA_036500715.1 Rhodopila sp. | reverse complement strand
GTCGATGTTTCATCCGCTCCTATTTTTCCTGTCGGGATTGTTCGGCGGTGGCCAGTGGGCGCGGGCGATCCATCCATGGATCGGCATCGTGCTGCTGATCAGCTACGCCGGACTGATCGTGCAATTCTGGCGCGACAACCTGTGGAGCCGGGACGATCTGGCGTGGATGCGCGCCATCCGCCGCGTGCTGGAGAACGAGGAGGAAGGCGTTCCCGAAGTGCCGCGCTTCAATGCCGGCCAGAAATTTGTCTTCTGGTCGATGTCGCTGCTGGTCCCGGTCCTGTTCCTCAGCGGCATCGTGATCTGGGAGATCTACTTCTCGACATACACGACGATCGAACAGCAGCGGATCGCCGTGCTGATCCACAGTCTCGCGGCCTTCGTGGCGATCATCGTGTGGATCATCCACGTCTATGCCGCGATCTGGGTGAGGGGCTCTGTCCGCGCGATGACGCAGGGCTACGTAACCCCGGGCTGGGCGTGGCGGCATCACCGCAAATGGCTGCGGAGCCTGGTGGCGACTGGGTCCACCGGCCCGCGACCGCATCGCTGAGGACAGCGCGTGAGACAGGGTGAGCCGTGAGACAGGGCGAGGTCGCATCGCAGGGCAAATGGACAGGCGATCCGTCCGGAGGCGTCAAAGCGCCGCCGGCGTTGATCCTGCCTGATCCCGCCACGCGGTTCGCTCGCAGCGCGGCCCGGCTGGAGGTTTTGTCGGCCGGACATCCGATGGTGGAATGGCTGCGTTTCATGGCGCGACTCGCCGAGGCTCAGCACGTCGTTGCCACGACGCTGTCTCCATTCTCCGGCCTGGAGCGGATCGCGGTCGAGCGGGCGGTGGACGCGCGCCAGCCGCCGCTCGCCGCGGACGCGCATCGCCGCGACGCCACCTGGCGCGACGGGTTGTTGCTGTTGCTTGACACGTTCGACGGCCCAGGGATCCCGGCGCCGGCGCGGGCGGTGGTGGCGAACCTGCGCGACCGGCACGCGGATGCGGTGGACGATTTGGCCGATCGGTTTCTGTGCTCTGGCCTGGACGCCGCCGACGCGGGGGCCGCGCTGTATGTGGCGGCGGCGTTGCAGGTGTATTTCACCCGGGCAGCGGCGGCTTTGCCCGCGACCTCACTGCGGCTGCTGCCGCAACGCGGGCTGTGCCCCTGCTGCGGCTCGACACCGGTCTCCGGCGTGGTGACCGCGTCGGGCCCTACGCCGGGAACGCGCTATCTTTATTGCTCGCTTTGCGCAACCGCATGGAACCATGTGCGCGCCGTGTGCATCACGTGTGGCGAGGCGCGCGCGCTGTCGCTCGAAGAGATCGACGGCGACGCCGGGGCGGTCAAGGCCGAAACCTGCGGCGTGTGCCACACCTATGCGAAGATGCTTTATCAGGCGCGCGATATGCGGGTGGACCCGTTCGCGGACGACCTCGCAACGCTTGGCCTGGATCTGCTGGTTGCCGACACCGGCTTTGCGCGCCATGCGCCGAACCCTCTGTTGCTGATCGGTTCGGACGGTACGGAGTAGCGGGCATTCTGGCCGCAGCAACATAGTTCGCTGCTGCGGCCCGATGCGCTTCAATAGGGCGCCAGGACGTAAACGCCTAGCGTGTTCCAGCTACGCCGGAACCACCGGCATCTTCGTCTTCCGGAAGGCGTCGGTAACCTGCTTGTCCAGATTCAGATGTTCCTTCAGCAGGTCAGGCGGGGTTAACGCCAGCCACTGATCCAACGACAGATCGGCATAGTAGTCGCTCTTGAACATCTCAAGAAAGCGCAGCGGTGTGGTGCCGGTATTCTCGACGTAATGACCCATGGCAAACGGGACATAGCCGACATCGCCAGCCTGGTAATCGAACGTCCGGGCCTGCCCGTTGGCCGCGAAGACGCCCATGCGGCCCTGGCCCTCAATGTAGTACTGCCACTCATCGGTATTCGGATGCCAGTGCAGTTCGCGCAGTCCGCCCGGCTCGATTTCCACGAGCGCCGCCGCGATGGTCTTGGAGACCGGGAAGATGCCGGAGTCGGTGATCCGGACCGTTCCGCTCTTTGTCCGGATCGGTTCCTGCGCCGTCATATGATGGGTGAAGCTCTGGGGCACCGGTTGCGCGCCCAAGAGCTTGTCCGGGCCGAGTGGGCCGGGAACGGGCGCCTTGAAGATGTATTTTGTGCGCGGATCGGGCGTGTGGCCGAACAGCGCTGCCGGCACGCCAAAATTCTTGGCCAGCACATCATTGGGCACATGCTTGAACCAATCGGTCAGCAGGAAGGTGGAGTCCTCGTCAAACTCCCCATCGTCGAAGACCAGCAGGAATTCGCATCCGTCTGGGCCGAGCCCCTGGATCGAATGAGGGATACCGCCCGGGAAATACCACAGGTCGCCCACACCGACATCATCAACAAAGTTCCGGCCTTGGGCATCGATCGCCGTGACGCGCGCGGTGCCATAAAGCATGTACGCCCACTCGGCCTGTTTGTGCCAATGCAGTTCTCGAATGGCGCCTGCGTTCAGACGCATGTTCACGCCGGCGATCGATTTGGAGACGCCGAGTTCCCGCACGGTAACCTGACGAGTCCAGCCGCCGCTGGATTGCCGCATGTGCCCATCCGCAAATGAGAAGCGGAGATTGGGCACCGTCCCGGAATCAGTCGAAGGCGGGTTGACAAGGTCCGGGTTCTGAAGCTCACGGGCCACGCCGCCGGCGTGCGGATCCGTGCCGCCAACGCCTGGGCCTCGACTTGGTTGGGGTATTTGATCGGCGGTCTGGGCGACTGCAACAGACGCGGTCGCCAGCAGGCCGCCAGCAGCCGCAGCCGTGGTCAAAATACCCCGGCGCGAAAGCTCACTCATGACGTTATCCTCCTTACTGTAGGCCGCTTAATTGCATTGGGCTTAGAGCGTTAGTAAATGGGCTGTCAACGGCAGGAGCTGACCAAATTATTGATAGGCCGGGCGCTCACTCAGAGGGCGACCAGCTTCTCGATCAGCTCATTCGTAACGAGTCCGGACGGTTTGTGAAGTTTCAGACGGAACGGATCGGACACCGCAGCAAATGAACGGCGGCCGCCTGATGGGCGCGGGACACGTGCGGTGCCCGGCTAACCGAATGTCGCGCTGAACAGCGATAAGCCCGGCGTCGCGCACTCGAACTCGCGCAAGTGCTCGCCGTAAGTATCGCTATCGAGCAGCGTGTAGAGTGTTGGCGCGCTGACCTCGATCGTGCGTTGCCTGCCCCGTCGACACTGACGTACACGGGCGCGGGCTGGGACGAACCAGCGATCAGGTGCATCTTTGCCGCCGAGAAGCGCACGCGAACCCTCCCGTGGGGAGCGATGGACCAGCGGCTATCAGCTTGTCAGTGACCCGCGCTCTGGCCGTCGTCCACATGAAGGATCTCGCCGGTCACGAACGGCGCGGATTCGAGGTATAGGATTGCGTCAACGATGTCGGAGATTTCGCCCACGTGCCCCATGGGTTGGAGCGCCCCGAGCGCATCCTGGTTCTGGCCCGCGTGCATCGGCGAGTTGATGGTGCCCGGCGAAACCGCGTTCGCACGGATACCGCGTGCGGCGTATTCAATGGCGAGG
>DASYBP010000714.1:0-11870 GCA_036500715.1 Rhodopila sp. | reverse complement strand
AGCAGCCGGTGCGGCAGCGGCTCGCCGGCGGCATCCGAATATCCCCGGCAGAACAGCTCGGTCAGCTTCGGAGATTCGCGCCATCGCGACATGGCGCGCGGCGAATAGAAGCTGAGCTGCAGGTGATTGAGGAAATGGGCCGCATCAAGCACGGTCGGCGCGGCGAACAACAGCTCGACGTCGATCCCGACCAGCCGGCCTTCGCGCACGATCAGGTTGGCCGGCTTGAAGTCACCATAGTGACGCGACCATGGTACCGGCTGCGTGGCAAGCAGCGCACCCGCCGCGCGGAGCAGGGGGAGCGCGCGGCGGGTCAACGACCCTGTTCCATCAGGCTTTTCTGCAAGCGCCGCCTCGAGTCGTGCGAGCATATCCGCGACATCCGGTGACCGCCGTTCTACACCGCTCGCGTGGTGCAGGCGCGCCAGCCAGATCCCGGCGTCGCGGATCAACTCTCGCGTGCGCGCGGCTGAACCCCGGAACAGCGATCTTGCCAGCGTCGGCCCCTCAATCCACGACGCGACCACGATGCCATGCGACTCCAGCAGCGCATACGGTTCAGTGGCGCGCAGGTCGAGCCGATCGGTGATCTCGGCCATCTTCTGCAGGCCATGAAAATATGTTCGCGCGGATTCGGCAGGAGAAGCGCCAGACGGGTCCCGCAGGAACTGCTTGATCGCGACGGGACCCGGGAACATCCCACCGTCACCGCGGAAGATGCGGGAGAAACCGTTGGACCCGAGGGGCCCGGTCACCTTGAACGGTGCATCGGCAGCGTCGCGCCAGCCGCCCTGTTCAGCCAGCAGGCGCTCGATCTCGTTCGGGCGGAGGACTGGAGGATCGGGCGGCGCAACGCCAACCGACCGGTCTATGGCGCAGACGGCGGCAGGCAAGCCAAGCTTGCAGGCGCCAGCGATCAGACGATACACGGAATTTTCCTATAGGGATACGATATTTGCTGTCTAACGAATTCCCCGGCCGTGTGTCGACATCGACGATGTGTTTGCGCACAGAAATTTACCGCCGCGCTGAGGAAGCCGCTCCCCGTCCCATTGGAAAGGGGGCATCCCTGGTGCCCGAAGGATGCCGTCAGGCAGCCTCGTCGCGCTTGGGCGTAGTGCTTCGCTAGAAGAGGCGGTGGGTGAACATTTGGGCAACCTGCGTCATGCGCTGGCTCTCGGGCGTCGCAAATTGAGTTGCCGGCGGCGACCGGCGGTAGCGGCGGCCTGATCCCACAGGAAATCGCCATAGAAGCCGATGTGCTCCCAGGCAAGTGGCGAGGTAGCGCGAGCAGCGCTTGGGGCACGGGCTGTCCAGAACCAACTCGATCTCGCCTTGCAGCAACTCGGGCGCATCGAGCGTTCCCTCTTCATGCCGGACTGGCTCGAATCAGCGCGACTTAGGCAACATTGCCAAGCGGGACTGAACAAGAGCAGACGCGTCATGCTCTGGCCCAGGTGATCCGCACCTTCAAGCAAGGCCGCATCGCCGATCGGGGCCATGACGCACAGCAGTTTCGTGCTTCAGGTCAACTTGGTCATCGCGGCGATCGTTTATTGGAAGTCAACATATATCGTTGACGCCATTTTCGTCGGTCAGATTCTGTCGGCGCTTCACAACTTTCTCCGTCCACAAAACTCCTATCATGGCCGCGGACGGTGGGGCTTTGGGAGACGTAGTCGGTGGACGGGTTCGCGGCGGTGCGCGGCATGGCGCGGCTTCACGTCCGGAGAACGACCGTTTGGGAGACGTGATGACCGGCATTTTGGGCTAGGCCCGCGTCTGCACCAGTGATCAGGATGTCGCCGGCCAGTCCATGCGGCTGACCGAGGCCGATCTCTTGCCGAACTGCTCGCGACCGTTACGATGCTGAAGGAGCGTGGTATCGCCTTGCTCAGAGAAGATCGACACAGCGGCTGCCCCACATTATGACGGAGTTCCGAACCGGAACACTGGCCGCAAGCGTCAGAACGCCAGCCCCGTCACCTGCATCACCAGCGGCAGCGTGCGCACCATATCCAGCACCGGTTCCGGCACCATCTCATCCACCGAGACCAGGCAAATCGCGTCACCGCCCGGATCAGCGCGGCCCAGATGGAAGGTGGCGATGTTGATCCCCGCCCCCGCCAAGGTCGCCCCGAACCGCCCGATGAACCCAGGCTTGTCTTGATTGGTCACATACAGCATGTGCGGCGCGAAGTCGGCCTCGACCTTGATACCTTTGATCTCGACGATGCGCGGGCGCGAACCGGCGAACAGCGTGCCGGACACCGATCGCGTCATACCGGCGGTTTCCACCGTCACCCGAACCAAGGTCAGGTATTCCGTCGGGCGATCGTGCACGGTCTCCGCCACGTCGATGCCATGATCACGCGCGGCAACCGATGCGTTGACCATGTTGACGCCCTCCATCAGCGGCGACATCAGACCGGCGAGCATCGCGGCCGTCAGCGGCCGGTGATTCAACCCAGCCGCCTGACCCTCATACTCAATGGTGACCTTGCTGATCGCGCCGTCCCGCACCTGGGTTAACTGCCCGGCGAACGCCCCCAGCAACCGGCAAAGTTCCAGATACGGCTTCAGACGAGGCGCATCCTCGGCCGACACCGAGGCCATATTGATCGCGTTGGTGATCGCCCCGGTCAGCAGAAAATCGCTCATTTGTTCCGCCACCTGCAGTGCCACATTCTCCTGCGCCTCGGCGGTGGCGGCACCAAGATGCGGAGTACAGACAACGTTCTCCAACCCGAACAACGGCGAGTCGGTGGCCGGCTCGGTCTCGAACACATCCAGCGCCGCGCCCGCGACATGGCCGGACTTGATTTCGTCCGCCAAGGCGGCCTCGTCCACCAGACCGCCGCGCGCGCAGTTTATGATGCGTACGCCCTTCTTCGTCTTCGCCAGGGCCTCGCGCGACAGGATGTTGCGGGTCGCATCGGTCAGCGGTGTGTGCAGCGTAATGAAATCGGCGCGCGCTAACAGCGTATCGAGGTCGGATTTCTCCACCCCAAGATCCAGCGCCTTCTTCTCCGACAGATAAGGGTCATAGGCCAGCACACGCATTTTCAGCCCGACCGCTCGGTCTGCGACGATTGAGCCGATGTTGCCGCAGCCGATCAGACCCAGCGTCTTGGCAGTCAACTCGACGCCCATGAAGCGGTTCTTCTCCCACTTGCCCGCCTTGGTGGAGGTTGTGGCCTCAGGAATTTGCCGGGCCAGCGCGAACATCATGGCGACCGCATGTTCCGCAGTCGTAATCGTGTTGCCATGCGGCGTATTCATCACCACGACGCCCCGCGCCGTGGCCGATCGAATATCCACATTGTCGACGCCGATTCCTGCCCGTCCCACAACCTTCAGCCGTTTCGCGGCATCCAGCAGCTCTTTCGTTACCTTGGTGGCTGATCGGATGGCGAGACCGTCATATTCGCCGATAATCGCGCGCAGATCGGCCGCCGACAGCCCGGACTTCAGATCGACATCGACACCGCGGTTGCGGAAAATCTCGACCGCGGCCGGCGACAGCTTGTCGCTGATCAATACTTTGGGCATGCGCAGATCCTTACTTGGCGAGCCTTACTTGGCGGGCGCGAACGAGGCAGCGACCTCGGCGGCCGCCCAATCGAGCCAGGGCAGCAACGCCTGCACGTCTGCCGTCTCGATCGTGGCCCCGGCCCAGATACGCAACCCCGGCGGTGCGTCCCGGTAGGCAGCGATGTCATAGGCGACACCGTGCTTCTCTAGCAGCGACGCCACCTGCTTTGCCGCCTTCGCCTGCCCGTCCGCGGGCAACGCCATGAACCAGGGCGCGGTGATCTTCAGACAGATCGAGGTGCAGGACCGCGTGGCCGGCTCCTTCGCCAGGAAGCCGGCCCAGTCGCTGCGTTCCACCCAGGCCGCTACCGCCGCCAGGTTGGCCTCGGACCTCGCGATCAGCGCCGGCAGACCGCCGATCCGTTCGGCCCAGCGCAAGCCGTCCAGCGCGTCTTCCACGCACAGCATCGACGGTGTGTTGATGGTCTCGCCCTTGAACACGCCCTCGGCGATTTTCCCTTTGGCGGTCAGCCGGAAGATTTTCGGCAGTGGCCGGGGCGGCGTATAGGTTTCCAGCCGCTCGACCGCGCGCGGCGATAGCGCCAGCATCCCGTGCGCCGCTTCGCCGCCCAGTACCTTCTGCCACGACCAGGTAACGACATCGAGCTTGCTCCACGGCAGCGCCATGGCAAACGCCGCGGAGGTCGCATCGCAGATCGTCAGACCTTGACGACCGGCCGCGATCCAGGCCGCGTTCGGGATCCGCACGCCCGAGGTGGTGCCGTTCCACGTAAACACCACATCATGCTCCGGATCGACCACGGTGAGGTCCGGCAACCCGCCGTACGGCGCCGACAGCACCCGCGCGTCCTGCAATTTCAGATGCTTGACAATGTCGGTCGCCCAACCCTCGCTGAAGCTTTCGAACGTCAGAATATCGACGGCACGCGCCCCCAGCAACGACCACAGCGCCATCTCCACAGCGCCCGTGTCCGACGCCGCCACGATCCCAAGGCGCCAGTCATCGGGCATGCCGAGGATCGATTTCGAGAGACTGATCACCTCGGCCAGCCGCGCTTTGGGTTCGGCCGCGCGGTGACTGCGGCCAAGGAACGCACCGGACAGAGCGTCCAGTGAGAAGCCGGGCCGCTTGGCGCATGGACCGGAAGAAAAATTCGGATTGGCCGGACGGACCGCCGGAAGCGCGGCGCTTGACATCGCGGTTCTCCCTTTCAGAAGAAAAGCGTCCCGGTGGGGGGACGTGACCCGCCGCGGATCTATCCAAGCGGCTTGTGCCCGTCAATGGTTTTTGATGCATCGCAACGGACTCGCGCCCAAGGGAATCGCGCCCAAGGGAATCGCGCCCTGTGCGACAACCCGGAACGCCGCGGTCGGTGATGCGTTACCGATGCCAAGGCAGGTCCAGCGCGACCCACACCACGGCAAGGGAACTTTATGATGTTGCGGATGCTTTCGGTCACCGCACTGCTCCTGATCGGGACCCAGGCGGTGGCGCAAAATCCCCAGCCGACGGCGCCGACCAATCCGACCGTGCCAATGGCACCGCCGAACGCGCCCTCGCCGCCACCGGAAAAGATTGCCCCGCCCGACGGCGACCTGAGCAGCCGGCTGTCGCAGCAGAAGGGCACCATCAAACCACCGAATGTCGATCCCGGCATGACCGTCACCCCGCCGCCGCGCAGTGGCGCGAAGACCCCGGTGATTCCCCCGCCAGGATCGCCTGGCGGTAATCCCTCAGTCGTCCCGAAGTAGACTTCTCAGCGCGGCGCAGACCGTTTGCACGTCGGTGTCGGTCAGTTCCGGATAGACCGGCAGGCTGAGGATCTGTCCGGCCACGTCCTCTGTCACCCGGCACCCGGACGGTGCGACCGCCACCCGTCCAGCATACGCCGGCTGGCGATGGACCGGCATCGGGTAGTGGATCCCGGTCCCGATCCCACGTTGCTTTAGCATTGCCTGGAAGCGGTCGCGCTGCGCCGAGTTCGTAACGTAAAGATGATAAACATGGGTCGCGCCATCGCGCTCCCGCGGGGCTTGCAGCGGGCCATCGGCAAGCGCATCGTTGTACGCCACCGCAATCGTGGCACGCCGCGCGTTCTGACGGTCGAGGTGCGGCAATTTGACGCGCAGGATGGCAGCCTGGACCTCATCCAGCCGGCTGTTTACGCCGACCTCCTCGCTGATGTAGTGCTTTTGCCAGCCATACTGCCGCAGCGCGGCAATGCGTTCGGCCAGGGCTGGATCCGCGGTTGCCACTGCCCCGCCGTCGCCCAGCGCGCCAAGATTCTTCGTCGGATAGAAACTGAACGTCGCGGCGTCGCCGAACGTGCCCAGGCGCCGCCCGTGCAGGCGGGCGCCGTGCGCCTGCGCGCAATCCTCGACCAGGGCGACGCCATGCTGTCGACATAACGGAACGATCTGGTCCAGATCGGCCGGTTGTCCATACAAATGCACGGGCACCACCGCCTTGATCGGCGGCAATCCGGATGGCGGCTGTTCCAGCACCCGACGGAGTGCATCCGGATCCATCGTGTAATGAATCGGGTCGATATCTACAAGTAACGGAGTCGCTCCGGCCATCTCGACCGCCGCGACTGTCGCTACGGCGGTATGTGAAACCGTCACCACAGTCGCACCTGCTGCGATGCCCAGACCGCGCAGCGCCAGCGCGATCGCATCTGTCCCATTGCCGCAGCCAACGACACAGGGCACACCCAGCCACGCAGCGAACTCGCCCTCAAATGCTCGGAGTTCAGCCCCAAGAACATACCACCCTGACGACAACGCGCGGCCAACCGCGTCGTCGATCTCCGCTTTCAGGGCGCGGTACCCCGCGCCCGGATTCGCCAAAGGGATCATTACAGATAGTCCGGCAGCCGGGTCCGATACCAATCCAGGGTGCGCCCGATACCCTCCTCCAAGCCGGTCCGCGGCCGCCATCCCGACGCCGCGCGAAACGCGCTGTCGTCGGCATGGTAGCTGCCGATGTCGATACGCGCCCGATCGGCCGGGAATTCTCGGGTGACATACTGGCCGGCGCCACCTGACAGTCGCACCACCATATCGGCGAGGTCCTGCAATGAAGCCGGCGGCGAACCCCCGGTGTTGAAAATGCGGCCGTAGCAAGCGGGGCTTTCCGCCGCCGCCAAAAAAGCGTTCGTCACGTCATCGACATAGGTCAGGTCGCGCAACTGAGCGCCCCCCCACACCTCGAACGGCCGGTTTTCCAGCACGCAGCGGATCCAGATGCCCAGAAAGGTTTGCCGCGCGTCCCGGATCCGCAGGCGCGGGCCATAACAGTTGGTCAATCGCAGTGAGACGACCGGGCGGTTGCGCACGCGGTGTTCCAGCATCCAGTACTGCTCGCCGGCGAACTTCGACACGCCGTTGGCGTCCGGCGGCGCAACCGGCTGGTTCTCATCGACCGGCAGCTTCTCCACCCGACCGTAGAACTGCCTTGTGGACGCGTGCACCACGATCGCCTCCGGGGCAGCCTCACGCGCCGCCTGGATCAGCCGCACCTGCGCCACGGCGTTGACGGCAATGTCGGCCAGTGGGTCGGCTTGGCCGCCCATGTGGCTGGTCTGCGCCGCCAGGTTGAAGATGACCGCCGCCCCCTCGCACAATGGCCGCAGGTCGAGTTCACGGATATCGCCGCGCACCAGGTCCACGGCGGCGCCGTCGAGATTGCGTGGGTTGGCGCCGCCGCCGAACAGGAAGCCGTCCAGCGCCGTGACCTTGGCACCGCGTGCGGCCAGCGCGTGGCAGAGATTGGAGCCAAGGAACCCGGCGCCGCCGGTGACGAAGACTTTCTGGCCAGACCAGTTCATGACCGCTCCTTCTCGTGCCGCGCCTTCTGATGCCACATCATGGCAACATTACAGCGGGTCGGAACCACCGCATCAGGCGTTCGGTATGGCCTGCCGCCGGACACTTCCAAGCGGGCCGGTCAACAAACTGAACACCCACAGCCCTCCGGCCGTGAGCACAATCGCCGGGCCGGCCGGGATGTCGAGATTGAACGACAGCATCAGCCCCCCAACCGACGACACGCACGCCACGAACACCGAAACGCGGACCTGGCCAGCCAGTGAATTGGACCAATGCCGAGCTGCGATTGCTGGCAACATCATGAGACCAACGGACATCAAGGTGCCCAGCGCGACGAATCCCGACACCACGCACAGCACTACCAGCACCAGGAACACAAGGTGCCACGCCCCTCCCCTCCCGGCCGTCGCTGCCATGAACCCGGGATCGAAACTCTCCAGCACCAGCGGCCGCCAAATCAACGCCAGCACTGGCAGCGTGACAGTCGCCACACCGGCCATACCGAACAAGGCGGCATCATCCACCGCCAGCACATTGCCGAACAGAATATGGGTTAGATCCAGGCTGTGTTGCGCCGAGACCAGCGCCACCCCGGCGGCCAGCGCCAGCAGATACATGCCGGCAAGCTGACTGTCCTCGCGCCCGCCGGTGCGGCGCGCCAGCCATCCCGCCACCACCGCGACCGTCAGTCCCGCCACCACCCCGCCAAGGCCCATCGCCCAAACCGAAAGCCCGGCGAGGATCGCGCCGACCGCGATCCCGGGCAGAACACCGTGCTGCAACACGTCGCTCATCAGGCTCATCCGGCGCAGCACCAGAAACACGCCCAGCGGCGGGGCGGCGACCGACAGAGCAAGGCAACCCGCCAGGGCACGGCGCATGAAACCCAGCGCGAACGGCTCCACCAGAATGTCGAGCATCACGCCGCCTGGAGGTTCGGATCCGGCAGCGCATCCCATTGCGCGGCTTGGTGGCTGAGCAGCAGCGTGTGAGCGAAATGCCGCCGCACCAGCGCTATGTCGTGCAGGACGACGATGACGGTGCGACCCTGCGCGTGCCAGTCCGCGATCACCGACAGCAACACCGCCGTTGTCGCGGCGTCGACCGCGGTGAACGGCTCATCCAGCAGGATCAGCTGCGCGTCCTGCACAATGGTTCGGGCGAACAGCACGCGCTGAAACTGGCCGGCCGACAGCGCCTGAATCGGGTGCGATTCCACCTCGGCCAGGCCAACCCGCTCCAGGGCCTCCCGGGTCGCCGCCAGGCGCGATTTGCCGATCGATCGGAACGGACCCAGCCGGGTCGCCGCCAGTGCAACCACATCGCGGCAGGTGATCGGAAACGACCGGTCCAGATGGCTGCCTTGCGCCAACAGCGCGATATCGGCCGGCTGCAGGTCCTCGCGGTCGATCCGGCCGCCGGCCAGTGGATGCAGTCCGGCGATGGCGCGCAACAGCGTGGTCTTGCCTGACCCGTTCGCCCCGATCAGCGCGGTCTGGCTGCCGGCCTCAAACCGCCCGCTCAAACCTGACAGGATGACCCGAGACCCGAACCGCAATTCCGCGTTATGCAGTGTGATCATAGCGCCCAAAGCACGGCGGCCCAGACGCACCCCAGCACCGCCGCGGCGAGCAAAATGCGGGATATCGCGCCGGCGGTCGGGGAAAGCGGGTCAATCATGGTTACAGTATAACATTGCGCCGGGTTGGACGGAAGAGATGCGCCCGCCTAAACAGGCGGCGATGACCAGCCCCGATCCGGATACCCTCGCCCGAAAGACCCTCTTTCAACATCGCATGTTTGCCACCGGCCTGCTCATCCTGATGGCCGCCCTGACCCTCCTGACCTATTGGCTTCCAACGACCTGGTGGACCGGACTGCTGCAATCCGCGGCGAAGGCCGGTTTCATCGGCGGCATCGCCGATTGGTTCGCGGTGACCGCTTTGTTTCGTCACCCCTTGGGTATTCCAATTCCGCATACCGCCATCATCCCCAGCCAGCGCGAGCGCCTCGGCCAGGCACTCGGCCGATTTGTCGCCAACCACGTCTTCACCGGCGAGGAAGTGTCCCACGTACTCGGCCAGCTGGACCTGCCGAGTATCGTGCACCGCTTCCTCGCCGACCCGGCCGCGGCCCATCCGGCCGCCGTCGCGCTCTCCGCCACGCTGCCCAAGGTTCTGACAACGATCGAGGACGGCCGTGCCCGGCGGGTGCTGGCGCGCATCGTACCGCGGATCGTGGGCGGCCCGGCCGCTGGACGCGTCGTGGCGCGGGCGCTGCACAGCCTGGTCGATGGCGGCCGCCATCAGGAGGTATTCGGCTTCATCCTCGGCCAGCTCAAATCAGCCCTCGCGGCCCGTGAGAGCCTGCTGCAGGCGGCTATTGAGGAGCGCGTCCGCGAACAGGGTGGACGGCTCGTCGGCTGGGCGCTTGGCGCCTCGATCGCGCGGCGGGTGCTGGGGCTGGTCAACGCCGAACTCGACAAAATGAGCCCGGACGGTTCCGAACTGCGGCTGGCGTTCGACGAATGGGTGCGGCGCGAGATCACTCGCATGGAAACCGAACCGCAGCGCGCCGCCGAACTGGGAACGGCGATCCGCCGTCTGGTTGCACATGAAACCATTCAGGCATGGATGTGGGATATCTGGGCGCGCGTCCGGATGGGACTGGAGGCCGACATCGCGAAGTCGAACGGCCGCGTCGTAGGCCTCGTCGAGGGTGCACTCGGCAACCTCGGCGCCATCCTCGAAACCGATCCAGCCGCTCGGGCGCGCCTGCAGACCGCCGCGGAGGGGATCATCCGCTCACTCCTGCCCAGTGCGCAGGTCCGCATCGCCGAGTTCATCGCCCAGGTTGTCGCCAACTGGGACACCGAGACCGTGGTTGATCGGCTGGAACTCCGGATCGGCCGCGACTTGCAATATATTCGTATGAACGGAACGATCGTAGGCTTTCTGATCGGCGGACTGCTTTACGCGCTTTTGGACACGATGTTCGTGCATACCACTTTCTGACGAAGGCACATTGCATGCTGCCGCTTTCGGTGCTGGACCAATCGACTATCGTGTCAGGCCGCTCGCCCGACGCGTCGATCCGCGAAAGCATCGCACTCGCCCAGCACTGCGAAACGTTGGGGTATGCGCGCTATTGGTGTGCGGAGCACCACAACTCCGACAGCCAGGCCGGAACCGCGCCCGAGATCTTGGTTGCCGCCATCGCAGCCACGACTCAGCGCATCCGGGTCGGATCCGCCGGGATTATGCTGCCGCACTACGCGGCGCTGAAAGTGGCGGAGCAGTTCCGCGTGCTGGACGCCATCGCACCGGGACGCATCGACCTGGGCCTGGGACGCGCCCCCGGATCAGACGGCCGAACCGCCTACGCGCTGAACCCGCGGGCCGACACCGCAGCCGACCAATTCCCAGCCGACGTGCGCGATCTGCTGGCCTGGCTGGCCGGCGAGAAACTGCTGGAAGGACATCCATTCCGCGACATCCGCGCGCAACCGGCTGGTCCGACGATACCGGAGGTGTGGATCCTCGGCAGCTCCGACTACGGCGCCCAGGTTGCCGCGTATTTCGGCCTGCCGTTCTGCTTCGCCCATTTCATCACCGACGGGCGCGGCGCCGCGCAGGCCCTCTCGATGTATCGCGAGAACTACCGCCCCAGCGCCCGCCACCCTGCCCCGCACGCCGCGATCTGTGTCTGGGCCATGGCCGCGGAAACCCAGGAAGATGCCGAGCATCTGTTCCGCTCCCGCGAAATGTGGCGCCTGAGCCGCGACCGCGGTCTGTTCACCGCCCTGCCGTCACCGGAGGAAGCCGCGGCGTACACCCTGTCCCAGGACGAGCACGCGCGCATCGACCGCCTCCGCGCTCGATCTTTTTACGGCACGCCTGACGTCGTCGCTGCCGGTCTGCGGACGTTGGCGGCACAGCACGGCGTAAAAGAAATCGCCATCCTCACCACGCTGCACGATCCTGAGGCGCGCCGGCACTCCTACGCACTCCTGGCCCGTGAGATCATGCGCTAGAAGTTCGAATGAAAGGACCGAGGGCAAAGTGCCTCGTCCTTCTGCGTCCCACCAAACTGCCGCACGCACCGCCTGAGCAAAGCGATGTTCCTTGGTTCGGCTGCAACGGCCGTTCCTTGGTCCCGGCCACGAACCTCACACGCACGGCGGCGCGGCCGGGGTCAAGGATCGCCGAAGGCGACCGGCGTCTTCATCGACGCGAAGCGGGCCGGATGCGACGACACGCGACGCTCCCGTCGCCGAGGACGGTGACACAGGGGGATCTCATGGCATCGCGTCGAGCATCCAAGGCCCGAGCACTTGGTCCGCCGTGAAACCCAAACCGGCAATATCGATATGCGGCTGCTCGTTGTTATCGGCCAAAGAGGCCAAGGCTTCCTCCCGCGCTCCCCTCGGCTCCTCGCTGATGATGTCGGAGACGGCCGCGCGCAGGCTCGGGCTTTCTTTCAGC
>DASYBP010000713.1:0-2332 GCA_036500715.1 Rhodopila sp. | reverse complement strand
GAGGAACGCCGATGACCCACTTTCTCCGGGATAGCCTGACAACCGCCATTTCCGCCGCCGCATTGCTGATCGCGGCCGCTGGCGGCGCCCGTGCCGACGCGACCATCACCATTGCGACCGTGAACAACGGCGACATGGTCGTGATGCAGAAACTGTCCTCGACGTTCGAGAAGGAGCATTCCGATATCCACCTCCGCTGGGTCGTGCTGGAGGAAAACGTGCTGCGCCAGCGCGTCACCACCGACATTGCCACCAGGGCCGGGCAGTTCGACGTGCTGACGATCGGTAACTATGAAGTCCCGATCTGGGCCAAACAGGGCTGGCTGGTGCCGATGGACAATCTGCCCGCGTCCTATGACGTCAACGACTTGCTGAAGCCCGTCCGCGCCGGACTGACCTATGAGGGCAAGATCTATGGCTTGCCGTTCTACGGCGAGAGCGCGATGACTTACTACCGGACCGATTTGTTCCAAAAGGCCGGCATCAAGATGCCCGATGCGCCGACCTACCCGCAGATCCGCGAGTTCGCTGACAAGATCACCGACAAGGCGAACCAGATCTACGGTATGTGCCTGCGCGGCAAGCCCGGCTGGGGTGAGAACATGGCCTACGTCACCTCGCTGGTGAATGCCGAGGGCGGCCAATGGTTCAACATGCAGTGGAAGCCGACCATCGACACGCCGCCGTGGCACACGGCTATCACGTTCTATGACGACATCCTGAAGGCCGACGGCCCGCCGGGCGCGACCTCGAACGGCTTCAATGAAAATCTGGCGCTGTTCGCCAGCGGCCATTGTGGAATGTGGATCGATGCCACCGTCGCGGGTGGTCTGCTGTACGACAAGAAGCAGTCAACCGTTGCCGACAAGGTGGGATTCGCGCCGATGCCGACCGGCAGCTTCAAAGGCGCACCGACCTGGCTCTGGAGCTGGAATCTCGCCATTCCGGCTTCCTCGAAACAGAAGGAAGCAGCAGAGACATTCATATCCTGGGCGACTTCTAAAGAGTACATCCAGCTCGTCGCCAAGGAAAATGGCTGGGTATCGGTGCCACCCGGCACGCGCGTTTCAACCTATGATAGCCCCGACTACCAGAAGGCGGCGCCGTTCGCCGGGTTCGTCCGCAAGGCAATCGAGGTCGCCAATCCGGACGGACAGACGGAACAGCCGCGCCCGTATGAGGGTGCGCAGTTCGTGGCGATTCCGGAATTCCAGGGCATCGGCACGCAGGTGGGGCAGACTCTCGCGGGAACGCTGACCGGCCAGAGTTCGGTCGACCAGGCTCTCAAGACCGCGCAGGCCTCCACCGAGCGTACGATGCGCCAGGCCGGATATCCGAAGAAATAGTCCAAGGGGGGCCGGCCATGTCGGCAACAACGCGCAGCGCGGCAGCGCCTCTGCCAGGACCGGAGACCGAGGCGTCCCCGGTCAGGAAGGTGGCCTCCTTCCTGCTGATGCCGTCGGTGATCGTCCTGCTGGCCTGGATGATCGTTCCGCTGGCGATGACACTGTGGTTCTCGTTCCAGTATTACAACCTGGTGGATCCGACGACGCACGGCTTCGCCGGGATCGACAACTACGCTTATCTGGTGACCGACCCAGACTTCTGGGTTTCGCTGGAAAATACTTTGATACTGCTGGCCGCGGTGCTTATCGTCACCGTCGGCCTCGGTACCCTCCTGGCGGTATTGTTCAACCAGCCGTTTCCTGGCCGCAACATCGCCCGCGTGCTGGCGATCTCGCCGTTCTTCGTCATGCCCACGGTCAGCGCGCTGATCTGGAAGAATTTGCTGATGCACCCGATCTACGGCGTGTTCGGCGCCGTGGCCAGCACATTGGGCTTCCAGGCCGTCGACTGGTTCGCGCAGGTCCCGCTTGCCTCGATCATTGCCATTGTCTCCTGGGAATGGCTGCCGTTCGCGCTGCTGATACTGTTGACCGCCGTGCAGTCGCTCGACAACGAACAAAAGGAAGCCGCGCGCATGGACGGCGCCGGCGTCTTCGCGCAGTTCTTCTTCATCACCTTGCCGCACCTTTCCCGCGCGATCGGTGTGGTGATCATGATCGAAACGATTTTCCTGCTGACGGTGTTCGCCGAAATCTTCGTCACCACCTCCGGCGGACCCGGCAACGCGACCACCAACCTCGCCTTCCTGATCTACGCCCGCGCGCTGCTACAATATGACGTGGGGGGCGCCTCGGCCGGTGGCGTTGTCGCAATCGTTCTGGCCAATATCGTTGCCTTCTTCCTGGTGCGCAGCATCGCCCGTCGGCTGGAGGTTTAGGGAATGCCGGAAACCCCGCTTCAACGTCTGCTCGCGACGGTGGTCGGA
>DASYBP010000712.1:0-2560 GCA_036500715.1 Rhodopila sp. | reverse complement strand
CACATCTGATGCGCAGTCTCCTCCGCGATATCTTAGCAGCCTGACCTCCTAGAGCAGAACGGCGTCGGGACAGATGCGGCGAAATGCTTCGAGTGAAACTATCATGGATCATACCCCCGTGGTGCGATTGCGCCTGATAGGGCCTATGGAGGCCCGATTGACCGGAAACAATAAAAATGTGCTGCCGCCCGGGCGCAAGACGCGAGCGCTGCTGGCCCGCATCGCGATGGGTGCGCCCCGTCCGGCGCTGCGCAGCCGGTTGGCGGAACAGTTGTGGAGCCGCAGCCCGGAAGAACACGCCCGTGCGTCGCTGCGCCAGGAGATTCATCGCCTATTGGATGCGCTGTCCCCAGTAGAGACAAGCGTCCTGATCGTCACGCGCGATCATCTGGCAGTACGGACAGGGGCGGTCTCGACCGACCTTCAGGAGGTGGCACAGCCAAATTCGGCGAGGCCGGCGGTGCTTTCCCTCTTTGACGCCGACCTGTTGGAGGGTTTGGACGGGATCGATCCCAATTTCGACGTTTGGCTGCATGCGGAGCGCCGACAGCTCCGCTACCGCGCCCTTAGAATTGCCGAGTCGGTGTTACGAGACACCACAAATCCTGACCAATTGATTGAGGCTGCAGAAAGGGTTTTGACGATTGATGCTTCCCACGAAGGTGCCTGTCGCGCTCTGATGAACGTCCATACCGCGCGCAGCGAGCGCGGGCTCGCGATCCAGGCCTATAGCCGCTGTCGTGCGGCCTTGGCGGACACCGTCGGTGCCCTGCCCTCGCCACAGACGCAAACCCTGTTGCAGCAGATCCTGGGTCACGCCCACAGCCAAGAGCGGGCTCCACCAGCGCGACCGCAACATGTCAATGCCGTCGCATTGCGGGGTCTGAAGCACGACGAGCCTGGGCCGGGTAGTCGAGCGACGAGGACGGCCCCAGGGATTCACATCGGCGTTATGCCTTTCCGTTTGATTGGCTCACCAGCCAAGTACGTCGGCCTGGCGCCAGGATTGGCGGACGAAATCACGAACGCGCTGTCACGGTTCCGCGGGATACTCGTCGTTTCAGCCGACTCACTCGGCCGCTTCGCAGCCGATCACCGCGACGAGGTCTTGATCAAACGTGAATTCGGACTGGACTACCTACTCGATGGTTCCGTGCAACAGGCCGACGGCAAAATCCGTGTAAGCGTACAGCTACTGGACTTGCGGGCAAACAACCAGGTCATCTGGGCCCGTCACTTCGACCATGAGATTGACGACCTGCTGTCGCTGCAGGACGAAATCGCCACCAGGGTGGTGGCGCAGCTCGATCCAGAAATTCTGCTGGTCGAAACCAGGCGAAACGCAAACCGGGAGCCGGCCGCTGCGACTGCCGATGACCTGATGCTGCGCGCGATTCCGTTGATCGGGCGCATGGAGCATGGACCATTCATGCAGGCTGGGCAGTATCTGGCCGACGCGATCGCGCTTGAACCTGACTATGCCCGATTGAACGCCTGGTATGCATCCTGGCACTTGTTCCTCGTTGGACAGGATTGGGCCGAAAATCCCGCCGCGATCACGAGAAAAGCTACTGAGCTGGCCGAACGAGCGGTTGTCCTCGACCCATCTGACGCCCACGGCCTGGCCGTCAACGGCCATGTGCAGGCCTTCCTGCATCGCCGCCTGCCGCAGGCGATTTCGCTGCACAACCGGGCGCTGACGCTCAATCCGAACCTGGCGATGGGCTGGGCGCTGTCCGGCATTGCCCACGCCTATGCGGGTCACGTGGCAGAAGCCGAACGGCGCATTGACCGCTACAAGACGCTGTCGCCGTTCGACCCGCAGGCCTTCTTCTTCGACGCGTTCTTTGTGCTGATCCACCTGATGAAACGCGACTATGAAACCGCGGTGAAGATTGGCCGCACGGTCGTCGAGCTCAATCCCTCGTTCTCAGCAAGCTACAAGCCTTATCTCTCCGCGCTGGGGCATCTGCGGCGCGATCAGGAGACGGCGCCGATCCGACAACGTTTGCTGGCGCTCGAACGGTCATTCACCATCGAGCGCTTCCTGGTAAATACCCCGCTGGAACGCGATTGCGACAGAATGCACTACGCCGAGGGCCTACGCCTTGCTGGAATTCCGACAGGAAGTTACGCGAGTCGCTCGATCGAATCGTATTTATCGTAATCATCCGATGTGGTCAGCAGCGCGGCGATCGCTCCCGAAGCCACCGGTGATCAGGAGTGCGAGCGGTTGTGGCGGGTTCGCGGCCGACGCCGCTTTGCCGAGCGCACCGCAACCTCGCGCGGGCGGCGCGCCACAAAACGATGGTGTTGATATTGCACGACCCGGCGGCTTCTGGTGTTGTCTCCCGGAAATCCCATCAGGTCGGCCGCCTGACCCAGAGGACACGTTCAAACGTGAACGCCCCGCCGTTGTCGGCGGGGCGCGTTCGGGGCGGTTAATCCCCGGTGCGACGAGACCACAGCAGGCTGAAGGTATTGCCGTTTTCAGCCGCGACCAAGCTGGCGAAGAGCGGCGCGGCGAAGGCGGGATCATCCAGCTTGACCGACAGTAGTC
>DASYBP010000711.1:0-4023 GCA_036500715.1 Rhodopila sp. | reverse complement strand
GCGCCGAAGCGGTTCTTCACCGCGCGTAGGATGCGGAACTGGTGGCCGCGGTCGCCTTCGAAATAGAGCACGGCGTCCACCATGTGTTCGAGCACGCGCGGGCCGGCCAGGGCGCCGTCCTTGGTCACGTGGCCGACCAGGACCAACGCGAATTTTCCCGACTTTGCCAGGCGGATCAGCTCGAAGCTGCATGCCCGAACCTGGGCGACGGTGCCGGGGGCGCTGTCGATGGCATCGAGCCACATGGTCTGGATGGAATCGATAACGACGAGTGCGGTGTCCTCGGCCTGCTCCAGGCTGGCGGCGATCTCCCGCACGTTGATCGCGGCGGCCAGTTCGATGGGGGAGTCAGCCACCCCAAGACGGCGGCCCCGCAACCGGACCTGGTCGATCGACTCTTCGCCGGAGACGTACAGCACCCGCCGGCCGTTGCGGGCAAGGCGAGCGGCGGCCTGCAGCAACAGGGTCGATTTGCCGATGCCTGGATCGCCGCCGACCAGCACGGCCGAAGCCGGAACCAGGCCGCCGCCCAGCACGCGATCCAGTTCCGCGATGCCGAGCGATGCGCGCGGTGGCGGTTCGGCGCTGCCGGCGAGGCCGACGAACATGACGCCACGATTGGCCGGCTGCTTGATGGTGGAGCCGGGGCGCGCGAGGATGGCTTCCTCTTCGACGGTGTTCCATTCGCCGCAGGTTTCACAGCGTCCTGCCCATTTCGGGGTCACAGCACCGCAGGCCTGGCAAACGAAGCGAGAGGATGGTTTCGCCAAGTCGGACCCCGCATGACAGCAAATGATGCGGACGATTACGCCGTTCGCTGGAGATTCTCCACCGGTTGCATGATCGAACCTTTTCGGCCGTTGGTCATGAATGCCGGCACGCCCAGGATCGCTCCTCTGAAGGATCCGACGTCGCTCGGCAGTCAAAAATACCCAACGGCCTGGGTTGGAGCGTCCGCACACGTCGTCAATCCGGGGCCCAAGTGCCCAGGAGGATCGCTCTTATTGTTCGATTGCGCGCTCTTCGTGCCGGAGGCCTCGCCCGGCCCTCTCAAGCTCAGTCCGCGGCTAGCGCCATCTGCTTTCGGGCAATCGCCTTGCCGCAGAAATCATCAATCGCATCCGCTACGGTCTCGGCGTGGCGCGCGAAGACGTGATCGGCGCCCGGGACCACTCGGTAATCCACGTGAACGTTCTTCTGCGTATTCAGCTTGTCGACCAACTTGCGAACCGCAGTCTCCGGCACCAATTCATCCGCGTCACCGTGAAGCATGAGTCCGCCGCAAGGGCACGGTGCCAGAAAGCCAAAATCGTAGTGATTGGCCGGAGGCGCGACACTGACCCAACCGGAGATTTCTGGACGGCGCATAAGGAGTTGCATGCCGATGAACGCGCCAAACGAGTAGCCAGCAATCCACAACCCGCCGTGGCCTGGGTTGACGGCCTGCATCCAGTCGAGCGCGGATGCGGCATCGCCAATCTCGCCGATCCCGCCGTCATAGCGGCCCTGACTGCGGCCGACGCCGCGAAAATTGAACCGCATGACTGAGCATCCAAGCTTCTGAAAGGCCTGGTACATTGAATAGGTGATACGATTATTCATGGTTCCGCCATGCAGCGGATGCGGATGCAGAATCAGCGCCACCGGCGTCCCTGCTTCCTTCGAGTGGTGATAGCGACCTTCGAGCCGTCCATCAGGACCGGCAAACATTACTTCGGGCATGGCGATACGTAACCTGTTTCCTGTCCCACCGGCAGCGTCTGTTCCGAAGCCACCGCAGCTTCAGTCATCCTGCCGGGCCTGCAACGTAGCCCGCCATCCAATACAGCATGGCCGGCTGATACCCCTTCAATTATGTAGGAACGCGATCCCCATATGTCAGTTCCGTGGCACATGCTCTAGCGATCAAATCATGACGAAGGGAGTCATAAATTTTAGACCACTTAACTTTGATGGCCACGGGGTCTCCTTTTAGCTTGTGCGAACCAACCGACGGCAGACCCCTCAACGAGGGACGTTCCTGAGGACCGAAAGGTGTTATAGGACAGATGAAGCGATCTTTCATAATGGAAATGTCGCGTGGCTTATATGTCCTGGGGAGAGAAGACTGCGTTGGAGGTAAATCGTCATTTCGGTTGGTTTTCAGCTTTGGAAGACAAGGCGCGCTATCTAAAGGCGTGTATTCTTAGTCCCGTAGTACTAGGGCATGTAGAACATGGTGTATATTGGTTCGGATTCATCAACATATATTCGCCGTTCACCCCCTCAGTGAAGGTCGCAGCCAGTGGGGTAACGACTTCGCGAGCTGAAGGCGAGACCGGATCCGGAGGCTGCATGCGGCGTGACGAGCGGGCGGTGCGGAAGCAGAAGATGCCCGGCCAAGAGTTTTCGGCGCGTGTGTGCGGCGAGATCCGGCCATCGCCGGAGGCGGTCTTGCGCGACTAACATGCATTACCTTGACGCCAACGCCACCCAGCCGCTGCGCCCGACGGCCGCCGACGCCGTCCGGGCCGCCCTTGCGGTCACGGGGAACCCATCTTCAGTGCACCGGGCAGGACGCGAGGCCCGCCGCATCATCGAGGACGCGCGCGAGACGATCGCGGGCTGCTTCGGTGGCCAGCCGCGTGACCTCGTGTTTACGTCTGGCGGCACCGAGGCGGATGCAACGGCGGTTCACGCCCTGTCACCTGGGCGGCGCATAGTCATAAGTGCAATCGAGCATGACGCGGTCCGATCCGCCGCCGGGGCCGCGGAAGCCATACCGGTTGGTCCGGACGGGGTGGCCGATCTCGCTACGCTGGATGCGCGGCTCGGGGATGGCGTCGCCTCGCTGGTCTGCCTGATGCTGGCCAACAACGAAACCGGGGTTATCCAGCCGGTCGAAGAGGCGGCGGCGATCTGCCGGCGGCACGGCGCGCTGCTGCACGTTGATGCGGTCCAGGCGGCCGGGCGCATGCCGGTCCGGCTCGATCGTCTGGGTGCCCACAGCCTGGCGGTATCCTCGCACAAGCTCGGCGGTCCGGCGGGAATAGGCGCGCTGTTGCTGGGGCCAGACGCGCCGTTCGCCGAACCGCTGATCGGCGGCGGCGGACAAGAGCGTGGTCGACGGGGCGGCACGCCGCCGGTAGCACTGACCGCCGGTTTCGCCGCCGCCGCCGAGGCCTGCCAGGCGGACGACCTGGCGACCTTGGCGAAGCGGCGGGACACCTTAGAGCTGGCGGCGATCGCCTGCGGGGCGCAAGTGTGCGGCGATCCGACCCGGCGGCTGCCGAACACGACCTGCCTGGCGCTGCCGGGCGCCGCATCCGGCGTGCAGGTAATCGCCCTAGATCTCGAGAAGATCGCCGTCAGCGCCGGCGCGGCCTGCAGCTCGGGCAAGGTGCGAATGAGTCACGTGCTGGCGGCGATGGGTCTCGGCGCGCTGGCGGGCGAGGCGATCCGCGTGTCGCTGCCCTGGAACGTCACCGAGGCGGACGTTGACGCTTTCGCTGCCGCCTACGAGCGCGTGGCTGCTCGGCTTTCCGCCGGTCTGGCGACGCGGGCGGCCTGATCCTAAATCAGTTGGATGGAACTGCCGCCACGACCCAACCGACCGGTTTATCTGGACAATCAGGCGACCACCCGCTGTGACCCCCGTGTGCTTGAAGCGATGCTGCCCTGGTTCGCCGAGGATTATGGCAATCCGCACAGCGCCGAGCATGTGATGGGGCGCAAAGCTGAAACCGCGGTCGAGGAAGCGCGCGCTCAGGTCGCCGATCTGATCGGCACCGAGGTCAGGGAAGTCATCTTCACCTCGGGCGCCACCGAGGCCAACAACATCGCGATCAAGGGTGCCGCACGCTTCGCCGCCGGCATGGGCGGTGCTCGCCGCCAGATCGTCACGGTGCAGACGGAACACAAATGCGTCCTGGAGTCGGTCGCCGACCTGGCGCGGGAGGGGTTCGAGGCGGTCGTGCTGCCGGTCCGTTCGGACGGAGTGCTTGATCCCGATACGCTGCGACAGGCGCTGGCGACGCCAACCCT
>DASYBP010000710.1:0-12194 GCA_036500715.1 Rhodopila sp. | reverse complement strand
AATCCTCGCACTCGCGCGTAAAGATGCTGACCATGCTGGCCGACGATCGGATTCCGATCCTGGCCTACCATTTCGCCTGGCCCGGTATCGGCAATGTCGCCAAAGCGGGTGAAGGCTTCCACTATTACCCAACACCGATGATGCTGCAAACCTAGGATCGCAGCCGGAAGGAGCGGTCGCCTTTCGGGGCGCCGCTCTCTGTGCACATTTAACGAACTGGAGCGCGTAACTCGCCTATCGGCCGGATTGCCGCGAGCCGTCCAGCATTTCGCGACTAAGGGCGATCTTCTGCGTCAGGTTCCCGCCGACGTCCCCGGGGCAGATCATATGGTCCGCTAATCCGACCAACGTGCCTCGGCCAGGCCCCAGCCGATCATCAGGAAGATCCAGCCGGCGTTTGGCACGGTGAAGAACGAGGTCGCCGAGGCGATCGGCCACAGCATCACGAACAGAATGACCAAGAGGGCGGCACGGCGATCGTTGGCCAAGGCAGCCGCGTTGCCGCGGACACGCCACAGCAGGACCGCACCGAACGCCAGTAACAGCAGCAGACCGGGAACGCCGGCGTTCGTCCCAACCTGCAGCCAGTAGTTGTGCGGATGAATGCTGCAGCCGAGTTCGCTCGCCGGATCGCTGACCGGCACCCACGAAACGCCGCGCAGGTACTCCGGCTCCATGCAGTGGTCGCGGTATCCGTCCCAACCGAGTCCAAGCCAGGGATGGGCCTGGATCATGGTGACCGCGCGCCCGAAGATCAGGCCATATTGCGACTCCCAGAAATGCCGCATCTGGTCGCCGAAGTGCACCACCAGTTTGGCGAAGGTGGGCGGCGAGATCATCGGTAGCAGTGCCAGCACCGCGGCGCCCGCGGCGAGGCTGAGCGCCACTGGCAGGCGGACCTGGCGGAACAGCAGGCCACTGGCGCACAGACCCAATGCCATCAGCACCGCCGGCATGCGCTGGCCAATCAGGATCATGGTGGCCGAAGCGAGAATTGGTACGGCAATGCCGCACAGGCGCGCGATTCGGTCGGGCTGCCGTAAGAGCAGGAAACACAGGGGCAGAAACGCCGGGAAGAATACCGCTAGGAACATCGGCCCGGCGACCGGCCCGCGGAACGGCCCGGTGAGCGCGCCATCCAGCCAGCGCGGATAGCCGAACAGATTGACCCCGAACAGGTATTGCTGCCAGACCTCGACAAGGATCCAGACGGCGGTCGCCAAGATAACATACCAGAGGCGGCGGCGGGTCCGCAGGTCGGCCAGAACCCAGTTCTCCAGCGCCGCGGCGAAGATGAAAAATCGCAGCGCTGCCAGCGCCTGCGCGACAGCCGACCCGGTTCCCATCAGCAATGTACACAACAGCGTCCAACCCCAGAGCAGCAGCATGAGCCGGGTCCAGGGCGTGTTCAGCCAGCGGAGGTCCCGGCTGGTCCAGAGGCTGGCGAGGAACAGGACCGAAATAAGGGTCAGCACGCCGTCCCCGATCGCGCGGGCGTACATCAATGCGGCCGGAAGCAGCAACGTGGCGGCGGTCGCGGTCCGGATCAGAAAGCCTCGCCGGACGGCGTTGTCCGGGGTGATTTCGCTGGGGTCGCTGTCTCTGATCAGAGCCGGCATCGCAATCGATTCTCCATGATTTGGCGGGCCTCGTGGGCGGGGGCGGTGTTAGTGGCGAATTGGCGCGGACCGCAACCATTGGAAAACACTGACGCTTTGATCGGTGGATGCGCTGTCGACGTGACGCGAAATTGGCCGGTTGCATCGGGCCCTGGGCTGCCGCAGAAAGCGGCATGCGCTCCGGCAAGATGATCTCCCGGCTGGATATTTATATCTTTCGTCAGGTGCTGTTCGCGCTCGTCGCGGCGACCGGCGGCCTGACCGCGCTGATCTGGCTGACCCAGTCGCTCCGCTTCGTCGACCTTGTGGTCAACCGTGGCTTGTCGTTTTTCGTCTTCATCCACCTGACGTCACTGCTCATCCCCAGTTTCGTCGCGGTCATACTGCCGATCACGACCTACGTCGTGATCCAGTTCGTGTACCAGCGCATGGCGACAGACCGGGAATTGACGGTGATGCGGGCCGCGGGACTGTCGCCCTGGGCGCTGGCCCGCCCCGCGCTGGGGGTGGCGCTGCTGGCGGCGCTGGCCGGTTACGGCCTAAGCCTGTGGGCTGTCCCTGCGGCGACGGCGAATTTCAAGACCTTCCAGTGGGAAATCCGCAACCGTCTCGCCGCTTTCCTGCTGCAGGACGGCGTGTTCACGCCGCTATCCGACAAGCTCACGGTCTATGTCCGCTCCCGCGACCAGGACGGTACGTTGCGGGGAATCCTGGTGGACGACGCGCGCGATCCCACGGCGCACGCGACGATCCTGGCGGAACGCGGACGATTTCTGGATGGTCCCAACGGACCGCTCGTGATGCTGCTGGACGGTAGCCGGCAGGTAATTGACCACCAGTCCGGGCGGCTTGACATCCTGACATTCAAGCAGAACGAACTCGACCTGAACGACGCGACGAAAGAAGGTGGCGCTCGGCCGATCGACATGTCGGAGCTACCGTTGGGTGCGCTGCTCGATCCGCACCCGTTCTTTGAGCGCGACCGAGCGAAATGGAAGGCCGAGGGGCACCGGCGGCTGACCGAACCGCTGACCACATTGTCATATGCCATGGTTGGCCTGTTCTCGGCGCTGGGCGGCATCTTCCGCCGCCACGGCGGTCTCCTCCGCCCGCTGGTAACCGTCGGGGTCATGGTGGCGCTGCTTACATTGGGATTGGGTTTCGGAACGCTGGCGGCACGCAACAGCGACATGCTGGGGCTGATGTGGCTGCATGCGATCGTACCCGCCTTGGTGTGCGCCTGGCTGTTGCTGGCGCCGGCGCTGCGCCTATTCTCGACGCGGCCGGTTGAAGCCTGAGTCGATGACAGCCGCCCTGACCCTGTCGCTGTACATCGTCCGGCAGTTCGCATTTTCGGTTACCGCGATGCTGCTGGCGCTGTCCGGGCTGGTGTCGATGTTTGACTTCATCGAGTTGTTGCGCCGGTCGGCCAGCCACCCAGAGGTCAGCTTCGGCCTGGTGAGCCAGATCGCTGCGCTGCGCCTGCCTTACGTCGCGATGCAGATCCTGCCATTCGCCGTCCTGCTGGGGGGGATCCTGTGTTTCTGGCGCCTGACGCGGTCCTCGGAGCTGATTGTCGCCCGCGCGGCGGGTATCTCGGCCTGGGAATTCCTGGCGGCGCCGACGCTGTGCGCCTTCCTGTTTGGCGTCATCGCCACCGCACTGGTCAGCCCGGTGTCTTCGGTCATGCTCGCCAGGGCGGAGGCGATGGACAACGCATATTTGCGCAGCGGCAGCGGCCCGCTGGCACTGAACGGCGGCCAGCTGTGGCTGCGGCAGTCGGACCGGCAGACCTCGCCGCAGGGTGTCGCGATCATCCACGCCCAGCAGGTGCAGATGCGAGGCAAGCAACTGACCGCGGAGCAGGTCAGCGTGTTCCGTCTGGACGGGTCCGACAAGCTGCTGTCGCGGGTCGAGGCAACACACGCCACCCTCAATCGCGGAAACTGGGTGCTAGACGATGCCCGCACGATCCGTCCCGACCAGTTGCCGCAGCCACCGGAACAGATGAATCTGCCGACCGACCTGACCGTGAGCCGGGTGCAGGAGAGCTTTGCCTCGCCTGACACGCTATCGTTCTGGGCACTGCCAGGCTTCATCGAGTTGCTTGATCGGTCCGGGTTTTCCTCGATCCGCCACCGGCTGCACTTCCAGGAGTTGCTGGCGTTGCCGCTGCTGGCGGCGACGATGACGCTGGTGTCGGCCGGCTTTTCCATGCGCCCGGCGCGCCGCGGCGGGGTCGCGCAGATGATCGGCAGCGGCGTGGCCGCCGGGTTTGCGCTGTTCGTGGTGTCGAAGATCGCCGCGGAGATCGGGCAGTCGGGCGAGTTGCCGGTCGTTCTGGCCGCCTGGGCGCCCGCCGTGTCCGGCCTTATGCTCGCCGTCGCCTTGTTGCTGCATACGGAAGACGGCTGATGACGGGAGAGGTGGAACGTTTGCCGCGACGGGGTCACCGCCGCATCCTGTTTGCCCTGGTGACGCTGCTGGCCTGCCTCGCGACACCGGCGCTGGCGCAGTTGGGGACGCTGACCAGCCGCCAGGGCATTCCCCCGCTCAACAAGAATGAACCGGTCACGTTTTCCGCCGATACGGTGGATTACGACAAGGACAAATCCCTGGTTACCGCCACCGGCCATGTCGAGGCCTGGCAGAACGGGCACGTGATGCGCGCCGATAAGATCACGTTCGACCGCAATACCGGGGTGGCGGCCGCCACCGGGCACGTCGTGCTGCTGGAACCGGACGGCGAGGTGCTGTTCGCTGACTACGCCGAACTGCAGAACAACATGAACGATGGCATTCTGAAGGACATGCGCGCGCTGTTGCAGCAGAATGGCAGACTGGCCGCCAATGGCGCGCAACGCACCGGTGGGCAGATCAACGAATTGTCGAAGGTTGTCTATACGACCTGCAACCTTTGCGCGAAAGACCCGACCCGGCCGCCGTTGTGGCAGATCCGCGCCGCTTCGGCGGTGCAGGACCTGGAGCACAAGAGGATCGAGTTCACCGACGCGACGCTGCAAATGTACGGCATCCCGGTGGCTTACTTTCCGTATTTCTGGAACGCGGACCCGTCGGTCAAACGTGAATCCGGCTTTCTGCCGCCAGTATTCGGCAGTTCGTCTCAGGTCGGGGCGTTCCTTGGCCTGCCCTACTACCTGGTGATCGACGACCAATCGGACGCAACCTTTCTGCCGCTGATGAGCACCGAGGCGGGACCACAGTTCGATATCGAGTATCGCCGGCGCTTCAACGACGGCACGCTGCTGATCAACAGCTCCGCGGGCTATATAGACGGCTCGCCGCAGGGTTCCATCGCCTCGCGCGGGCAGTTCAGCTATGATGACACCTGGCGCTGGGGCTTTGACATCAACCGCGCGTCCTCGACGCAGTATGTGACCGATTTTCATCTGACCGAGGGACTGACCGGCGATCCCAACATCCTGACCAGCCAGCTCTATCTCGAGGGCTTCGGCGAAGGCTCCTACACGCGGCTCGACTCGAAATTTTACCAAGGCCTCAACACCGTCATCAACACCAGCGCTCTTCCGCTGGTTCTGCCGCGGTACCAGTACAGCTACTTTGGCACACCCGACTCGCTGGGCGGTCGTTTCTCGCTCTCGGCGGGGGCGTTCAACGTGGTTCGATCGGTCGGGACGGATACGCGGCGGGCATCGCTGTCGATGGATTGGGAGCGGCCTTTCTCAGGGCTGCTGGGCGATCAATGGAAGATTACCTTGCATGGCGACGCCGCCGCCTACGACGCTTCGGACTTCAGCGGGCTGCCCAATTTCGCCCCGTTCAATTCGGTCGATACGGCGCGGGCGCTGCCACAGGCGGCGGTGGATTTCCGCTGGCCATTTGCCCGTGACAGCGGCGCCTGGGGAACCCAACTGATCGAGCCGATCGCCCAGGTAATCATTGCACCGCAGACAGGCGACAGCCAAATCCGCCGCTATCCGAACGAGGACAGTCTGGATTTCGAGTTCACCGACGCGAATTTGTTCGGTTTCAATCGCTTCACCGGGATCGATCGCCTGGATGGCGGGGTGCGCGCCAACGTTGGGTTGCACGGGGCCTGGTACCTCGGCGGCGTGACGTTCGACGGCTTGGTCGGACAATCCTATCGTACCAACAAGGACAATCTGTTCCCTGAGGCAACCGGGCTGCACGACGAGGTTTCCGACATCGTTGCCCGCGGCACCTTCTCACCGACCCAGTGGCTGGATCTGACCTATCGGACCCGGCTCGACAAGGCCTCGCTGGCAACCCACTACGCCGAGGCAGTCTCCTCCGTGGGGGTGGAGAAGTTTCGGGTGACCGGGGGCTATATCTATACCAATTTTGACCCCTACACTTTCTTCGATCAACCGGCCCCGCCGCCGCCGGGCAATGCCTTCTTTTTCCCGCGCAACGAGGTGACCCTGGGGTTGGCGTCGAAGTGGGGGTTCTACCGATTCAATGGAGTCGTCAGACGCGACCTGGCCACGAACCAGATGGTTTCTTTGGGCGCGGATGCAATCTATGAGGACGAATGCTTCATCTTTGATCTGCGGCTCTACCGCCGCTATACGACTATCAATGGCGACAGCGGCTCTACTTCGGTGCTGCTCCTGTTGACGTTCAAGACAATCGGCCAATTCGGTTATCGCGCCCTGTGAGAAGGGTGTGCCCATGGGAGTGTCCATGATCTCGACCCATCACCGGGGCCGATGCCTCGGCCACAGTTTGTGCTGCCTCGCCGGCGTGTTGGCATTGCTGGTGATGCGACCGGTTCCTGGGTCTGCCGCCGAGACTCCGGCAAAGCCCACAGCGCATGGCGCCTCCGAACGGGCCCAGGCCACGCAGGCGGAGCAACCACAAGCGCAGCAGCCATTGACCGATGCCAGCCGTATCGCCGCGGTGGTCAGTGGCGACGTCATCAGCGAGGCCGATATCGGCAACCGCGCTCGTCTGTTCGCGATTTCCACCGGGTTGCCGCTGTCGAACGAGGTGATCGACCGGTTGAAATCGCAGATTCTGCGCCAGTTGATCGATGAACGGCTACGGGTGCAGGAGGCCCAGCGTCGCAAGGTCGTCATCCAGGATACTCAGATCGCGACGGCGATCAAGGATATCGAAGCACGCAACAACATGCCGCCGGGTGCGCTGCGGGCGAAACTGGCGTCCGACGGGGTCAGCGCGCGCACCCTGATCGACCAGATCCGGGCGCAGCTTTCCTGGTCGCAGGTGCTGCGCGAAACGATCGGTGAGCGGATCAATGTCACCGATGCCGATGTCGCGGAACAGCAGAAGCTTGCCGCTCAGCGGGTGGGACAGACGGAATATCGGCTGGGCGAGATTTTCATTCCGATCGATGATCCGGCCAACAGCGCTGATGCGCAGCGCTTCGCCGAGACGGTGATCACGGAACTGCATGCCGGCGCGCCGTTCCCCTTGGTCGCGGCGCAGTTCAGCCAGACCCAGACGGCCCTGGAGGGCGGCGAACTGGGCTGGCAGCAGATCAATCAGATCGACCCCGCGGTGGCCCAAATCGTCAGTCAGATGCCGGTCGGGGCGATCAGCAACCCCGTGCGCGTGCCAGGCGGGCTGTCGATCGTTACATTGCAAGCCAAGCGTGAGATTGGCAACGAAATCGCCACCGTGGTGACGTTGCGGCAGGCGTTCTTTCCGTTCACCGCGCCGCTTACCGATACGCAGAACCCGACGGAACAGCAGCGTCAGGCGTTGCTGAAGGCACGCTCGCTGGGCGGCAGCATCAAGAGTTGCGATCAAATGGAGGCGTATGCGAAGGCCAATAACCCCGCGAACCGGCCGATCGACCCAGGGGAGGTACGGGTCGAGGGGGTTAATCCGCCTGCCTTCCGCCAACTGCTGCAGACGATCGCCATTGGCAAGCCGACCGAACCGCTGATTGCCCGGGACGGGATAGCGGTGATCACCGTTTGCTCGCGGGAGCAGAAGAACATCGGCGAGATCACCCCGACCGAGATCCGCAACCGCCTGGTCAGCGAGCGCGTCGAGATGCTGTCGCGGCAGGCGATGCGGGAGCTGCACCGCAAGGCGAGCATCGACATCCGCGGCGGCGGCGTCTGAACCGAGCGCCGGGAGGTGGCTGAATGGCCGCCGTTGCGCGAAGTCCTGGCGCGTCACGGTCTCGCCGCGCGCCATTCGCTGGGGCAGCATTTTCTGCTCGATGGCAACCTGACTGACCGCATCGTGCGGGAGGCCGGCGATCTGACTGGTCGCCATATCATCGAGGTGGGGCCCGGGCCGGGCGGGCTGACGCGGTCGCTGCTGGCCTCCGCGGCCCGGGACGTGACCGCGATCGAACTCGACCGCCGGGCGATCGGGGCGATGACGGAACTGACGGAGACCGCAGGCGGACGGTTGCGGGTGATCGAGGGGGATGCGGTAGCGGTCGATCTGACGTCGGTTGCGCCCCCGCCGCGGCAGGTGATCGCCAATCTGCCGTACAATGTCGCCTCGCCGCTGCTGGTTCGCTGGCTGAGGCAGGCGGCGGCGTTCGAGCGGCTGACGCTGATGTTCCAGCAGGAGGTGGCGGAGCGCATCTGCGCCGAGGTGGATACACCGGCGTATGGGCGGTTGTCTGTACTGACGCAATGGACGTGCGTGTCTCGGATTGTCATGCGGCTGCCGCCAGTTGCGTTCACTCCGCCGCCGAAGGTCTGGTCGGCGGTGGTCAGCCTGACACCGCACGCGGCGCAGCCGGAACCGGACGTGTTCGCCCGGATGGAGACGCTGACCGCGGCGGCGTTCGGTCAGCGACGAAAGATGTTGCGCGGATCGCTGCGCGGTCTGGGCGGGGAAACCTTGCTGGCGGCTGTCGGGATCGCGCCGGAGCGGCGGGCGGAAACGCTGTCGGTGGCGGAATTCGACCGGCTGGTTCGGCTTATCGGCGAGCGTGACAGTGAACGAGCGCCTCTGGGTTCAAGCGATAGCATTCGTTGTTGACATCGTTGTCCAGGCCCCGTAAATAGCCATCTCGTTATATTACCGGATGGCTATGGACCATGGAACCCGAGGGCCTGAGCCTCACCTTCTCCGCCCTGGCCGACCCGACGCGTCGGGCAATCCTGGCGCGCCTGGCACTGGGAGAAGCATCAGTCAACGAGCTGGTGGAGCCGTTCAGCATCAGCCAGCCGGCGATCTCGAAGCATCTGAAAGTGTTGGAACGCGCCGGGCTGATTACCCGAGGGCGAGAGGCCCAATGGCGGCCGTGCAAGCTGGAGGGCTCGCCGCTTAGGGACGTGGCCGATTGGCTCGAGCCCTATCGCCGCTTCTGGGAGGAGCGCCTCGACCGGCTCGACGAGCATCTGCGAACGTTGCAAACGAAATCATCGGAAGGAAAGCAAGCATGACCAGCCCAACCGCCGACCGCGAGATCGTCATTTCCCGCACGTTCGACGCCCCGCGAGAGCTGGCGTGGCGCGCCATGACCGATCCAAGGCACGTGGTTCAGTGGTGGGGGCCGCGCGGTTTCACCACGACGATCGAGCAGATCGACCTCCGGCCAGGCGGCGTATGGGCACACGTCATGCACGGCCCTGACGGCACCGACTATCCCAACCGAAGCGTGTTCAAGGAGGTCGTGTACCCTGAACGCATCGTATTCGCCCATGGCGGTGGCAAGCCAGGTGGTCCCGAGGCGGATTTCATCGCCACCTGGACGTTTGAGGCGATCTGCGAGAAGACCCGTGTGACCATCCAAATGGTATTTCCTTCGGCGTCGGCGCGCGACGTGGTGGTCAAGGAATACGGCGCCGTCGAGGGCGGCCGACAGACCCTCGAACGGCTGGGGGAGCACCTGCCGCGAATGGGCTTCGCTGCCCGGGATGTGGTCCTCGAGCGTCTGGTCGATGCGCCGCCGGCGCTGGTGTTTCAATGCTGGACCGATCCGAAGCAGATGGCCCGCTGGTGGGGACCCAACGGCTTCACCAACCCGGTGTGCGAGATGGAGGTTCGGGTCGGCCGCGCGTGGCGCATCGTCATGCGCGCCCCCGATGGCACGGACTATCCCTGCCAGGGGATGTATCTCGAAATCATTCCAAATGAGCGGCTGGTGTTTACGAATATCGCCACGGACGCGGGCGGCAAGCCGGTGCTGGACGGGCTGACGACGGTTTCGTTCGCGGCGGTGAACGGCAAGACCAGGCTGACGGTCAGCACCGGCGCGGCGGCGCTGGTGGCAGACGCGGTCAAATATCTACAGGGGATGGAAATGGGTTGGACGCAGAGCCTGGAACGTCTCGAGCTCGAAGCGGTATCGGTCAGCCGGGGTACCGCGGCCTGATACTTCGATACCGTCGTAATACCGTCTCCCTACAACGACACCACCCAGGCGACCACCCCAACCGCCGCCGCCAGCACCAACAATGCCCAAATCGGACTGACCAAGCGTGGCGCCGGGGCGTCGACCGGCACCAGCTTCGTGCCGGTCACCATCGGCTTGAGCAGGTTCTGGCGTTTCAGCCTGGCGTAGAAAACGATTGCCAGCACGTGCAGCACGATCAGGCCCTCGATCAGCTTGAAATTCAGCGAGTGGATATGACTCAGAAAGTTGCTCTGATCCTTGTCGATCAGGTGCATCAGCGGCCCCTCGGTATTGGCGTCGTCGTTGGCAAACAGCCCCGTCCCGCCCTGCACCGCGATCAGCGTCAGCATGACGAGCACCATCCAGCCGCCGGCGGCGTTGTGCCCGATCTCGCGGTCCGGTTCGCGTCGCCGCAGGTGCGCAAGATGCCGCGCCGCCGCCATCGGGCTGCGCAGAAATCGGGTGAATCGGGCAGTGTCGCTGCCGACGAAGCCCCATGCCACACGGAACAGCAGCAACGTCAGGATCGTGCAGCCGATCCACACGTGCCATTCCATGTGGTCGAACTCCTGCGTGCCCCAGGCGAAGAAGATCAGTACCACCAGCGCCCAATGAAACAGCCGCACCGGCAGGTCCCACACCTTCATCCGCCGCATATGATTATCCCTTGATTATCCCTCTGGTTCGCAGTGCAGCATATCGTCGTGCTCGGCTGTTGCGTCCAGCCCGCGGATACGCTTCTCTCTGCCGCGACAAACCGGAGGCAAACCATGCGCATCAGCGTGCTGCAGATGAACCCCGGCGCGAACAAGTCCGATAACATCGCTCAGGCCCGCCGGCTGATCCGAGACGCGGTCGAACAGGACCGGCCCAACATCGTCAGCCTGCCGGAGGTCTGGGATTCCCTCGGCGGCGACCGTGCAACGCGCACCGCCAACGCGGAAGTGCTGCCCGCGCCAGGCTCCAACGAGCCCGGCGGCGAGGCGTACGAGTTCCTGCGCGAAACCGCGCGGCAGGCGAAGGTGCATGTGCACGGCGGCTCGATCATCGAGCAGGGGCCGGAGAAGCTGTTCAACACCACCGTGGTGTTCGATCCCGACGGCACTGAGCTGGCGCGTTACCGCAAGATGCACCTGTTCGACATCGTGGCGCCGGACGGCACCGGGTATCGCGAGAGCAACAGCTACGGCGCCGGCGACGAGGTGGTGACCTATGAAGCCGACGGCGTAACGATCGGCTGCGCGATCTGCTACGACGTGCGGTTTCCCGACCTGTTCTGGAAGCTGCGCGAGCAGGGTGCGGAGGTGATTTTCCTGCCCAGCGCCTTCACCCTGGCAACCGGGAAGGACCACTGGGAGGCGCTGATCCGTGGTCGCGCGATCGAAACCCAGTGCTGGTTCGCCGCCCCGGCGACCTGGGGCAAACACCTGGAGGGCAAGGGTGAGCCGCGCTTCACCTATGGGCACTCGATGGTGGTCAATCCGTGGGGGCATCTGGTTGCGCAGGCCTCGGACGGGATCGGCTGGGTCACGGCGCGCATCGATCAAGACCTGACCGCGAGGGTGCGCCGCGACATGCCCGTTCTGGAGCATAGGGTCCTGGAGCATAGGGTGGTGGACCACAGGAAGCGCGTTTGAGCGACGTTCCGATCGGTCCTCCGATCCCTGAGGACCGCGGGTTCCTGGCCGGTCAGATCGCCGTCGTAGCAGCCCCTACCCCGATTGCGACCGAGGCGCAGGCCGCCCTGATCGCACGCTACGGTGATTGCCCCCTGGCGCAGGCCGCCGTGGTGGTTGCCCTCGGCGGCGACGGGTTCATGCTGGAGATCATCCACCAGGTCCTGACTTTGAACATCCCGGTCTACGGCATGAACCGCGGTTCGGTTGGCTTCCTGATGAACAACTACAGCGAGGACGATCTGCCGGAGCGGCTGTCCCGCGCGCAGGCCGCTGAGGTGCATCCACTGCGGATGCACGCCGTCACCGCGGCGGGCGCGGTCGAGGAGGCGCTGGCGTTCAACGAGGTCGCGCTGTTGCGGCAGTTGCGCCAGGCCTCGAAGATCCGGATTTCGGTGGATGGACGGGTGCGGTTGGAGGAGCTGTCGTGCGACGGGGTGCTGATTTCCACGCCGGCCGGGTCGACGGCTTATAACCTGTCGGCGCATGGTCCGATCGTGCCGCTGTCGGCCAATCTGTTGCCGTTGACGCCGATCAGCGCCTTCCGTCCGCGCCGCTGGCGTG
>DASYBP010000709.1:0-10491 GCA_036500715.1 Rhodopila sp. | reverse complement strand
GTCTGGGCGGACGACCGGTAGCGGAGCAGGTAATCCAGATCGCGGGCCAGTCCGTGGCGCAGACGGCGTTCGTCTGGAATCCGATCGAGCTGTTGCTCGAGGCCTCGCCACAGGCGTCGTAGGTAGGGGACTATTCCACCTGCGCGTCCAGATTTCACGTCGTCAAGCAACCATGCGTTGGAGAAATGCCTTATCTTCCGGCGTCTTCGGCGCAGTTCTGCTGTATCTTGCGCACTATCGTTGCGCTCTCACTCAGGTCGGTCGTGTCTGCATGTCCTTTAAACCATTGTGTAACGGACTTCAGCAAATGCAATGCTTCGCTCGTACGCCCCTGCCGGATCCACAGGCGCGCAAGACTGTTCGCGGCACGCAGCTCTAAACTTCTGGAAACTTGAGCCCTTGCGATTGCGAGAGCCTGCCGCAGGTTGCGTTCCGCCGCCTCATGGTCGGCCGTCAACCCGATCTGCAGCAGTTCGCCTTGGATGCGGTGCAACTCCGCGTCCATCCAGTGCTCGCCGCCCCTGGCCGCCTCGTGTCCCTGCTGCAGTACGGCAAGGCCTTTTGCTACCTCGCCCTGGGCGGCGTACGCCTCCGCGAGCCAGCCGCAGAGAATGGGCCGCAGCAAAATGACCTTGAGTGCGAACAAGGTATCCATGCCGGCCTGGATCTGACGAATGCCGGCGCTCAATTCTCCCCGCTCAACCAAAAGTTTGCCGGCGAAACCCGTCGCGACCGCGGTCCACACGGGCAGGCCGTGCGCTTTGCCAAGCGCAAGCAACTCCGTCGCGGCGCTTTGCAGCAAGACCAGGTCGCGGGCGAGGCCAGCCAAGCATACACCGGCAAAATTAAGCGCCAGGCCCAGCGTGTTGGTGTGATCGAGTGACCGAGCATACGCGATGGCGCGTCGCCCATGTTCCCGCGCCTGGTCGACGTGTCCGAGGTGCCACATGGCGAGGCAAAGGTAGGAGGAGCAGGCAACGAAAATGTCCCGCCCGAAGTGATGAGCCGTGGTACGATGGCGCTCGCTGTCATAGATTGCCAGCATGTGCCGCAGCGGTTCGAGGGCAGCACCTGGATCGCCCAGGAACAGTTTGATCGCGCCGATCATTTGGCCGGCAAAGATGCCCGTCTCTGATGGCGGACCACGCCTGGCCAGCGCGACGGCCTCTTCGGCGTGCACGAGGGCTTGGTCGATACGCCCGGTGACGATTTCAAAGGCTTGGCGACTGTAAAGCGCGGGGAAAAGCTCCTCCACGTCGCCCAGCTCCTCGCCTAGGTGGATCGCGCGCGTTATGGCGTGTTCCAGTTCAGCCGACGCGTAGCCTTTGACGGCGATGAGGGGCGCCAGAAGCCCAAGATACAAGCCGTACTCGAGCCGCGCCCGTTGATCGGGGTTGTCGATCTCCTCAAGCAGCGCCAGTCCGCGTTCGAAATGAATTGTCGCTTCGAGATTGGACGAAGTCCGCGTGGCCCGCCTGCCGGCCTTCAGCCAGTATTCGATCGCCTTCTCCGGCAGCTCAGCCTCGGTGAAATGGCTGGCGACGACCTCGGGCTGCGCGTCCGCCAGATCCGGAAATCCGCGCTCGAGCGCACGCGCCACGCGGCTGTGATATTCCCGCCGGGTGGCCTTCAACAGGGACTGATAGGCCACGTCCTGCAGCAATGCGTGCTTGAACTGGAAGGCTGGCTGCGGGCCGCTGGGCAACGGCAGAATGATCTGCGCGGCGGCGAGCGCGTCGACCGCGGCATCGATATGTTGCCAGTGCGATGGCGCCGCGGCGAGGAGGAGCTGCTTGGTGAAAATGCGGCCGAGGACGGCGGCGAGCTGTGCCACCGGTTTGCACTGCGACATGCGGTCGAGGCGACCCATGAGGGAGTCGTGCAAGCTGGCCGGCACGATCGCGCCGAAGGAGGTGTGCCGCGATCGCCGTCTATGGGCGTCGGGCACCCTGGACTCGACCACGGCCTTCGCCAGTTCCTCGAGATAAAGCGGCACACCGTCCGCCCGCGCGATTATCTCGAGAACGACCTCGGATGCCAAGCGGCGGCCGTCGTCAAACTGTTGCAGGAGCCGTATCGCATCCGCGCGGCCAAGCCGCGCCAGCGGCAGGGGAACCACCGGTGTGTCGTCCGGCAGCCGCAGGGCGTCGATCGGCGGCCGCCCCGTCACCACCACAAGGACGCGGGCCTTTGCCAGGCTGACGATGGCGCGACTGATCAGTTCGGCGGTCGTGGGATCGATCCAATGCACATCCTCGACCAGGCAGAGGACGGGGCGCTCTTCCGACAGTTCCCTGACGCGACGGATCAGCAGCGCCAGAACGCGCTCCTTGAGCTCTTGTGGGGTCAACGCCAAGGGCGGGTAGTGATCGCCCAGCGGAACCGAGAGTAACGTGGCGATCAGCGGCACCGCGTCGGCGAGGTCCGCGCCCCTTTGCAACAGCGACTGCTCCAGCTTCCGCAGCTTCGTCTCGGCGGGATCCTGGTGAACAATCCCTGCCAGCCGCTCATAATGATTGATCACAGGATGCAGCGCGCTGGCCTGATGGTATGGCGAGCAGTACAGGGTCATCACATAAGGACGCGACGGCTCCAGCGCTTCGCGCAGCGCCAGGAGCAGCCTCGATTTGCCGATGCCCGGCTCGCCGGAGACAAGAGCAACCCTTCCTTCGCCGTTGGCTGCGCGGTCCCACTGTTCCTTCAGCACCTCCAGTTCGTCCACGCGGCCAACCGTCGCGCCAACGATGCGCTTGTGGCTTGCCGTGAACCGGCTTTCGACGGTGCTCTCCCCGTGCACCAGCCAGGCGGCGACAGGCACCGGGAAGCCCTTCAACTCCAGCACGCCGAGGTTTGAGTACTCGAACAGACCATCCGTCAGTCGCTGCGTGCTGGCCGCAACGACTATGCCATTCGCAGGTGCCACGGATTGCAGGCGCGCCGCGAGGTTAGGCGTGTCGCCAACGACTTCGATCTGCGCCGCCTCATCAGTGCCGATCATGCCGCCCACCACTACGCGGCCGGTGGCGATGCCAAGCCGAACACCCAGTATCAGGTCGGGCAGGGGGCGCGTGCCGGGAACCGTCTGCGCTATGTCCAATGCTGCCCGAACCGCGCGCTCGGCATCATCTTCGTGTGCCTGCGGGTAGCAAAAATACGCGAGCACGCCGTCGCCAACAAACTTCGCGATATGGCCGCCATAACGACCAACCGCCGCTGAACAGCAGCCCCGGTAGGCCTGCAGAACCGTGCGCATCTCCTCTGGGTCCAGTCGTCCGGAGAGCTCGGTCGAAGCGATCAGATCGGAAAAGAGGATTGTAAGCTGACGGCGCTCTGGTTTGGCCGCTGCAACGTCGGGCGGGCGTAGGCCGGCGGCTATGGCATTTTGCAAACGCAGCCGCAGCCCGATTGTAAGACCAAGCTTGCTAAGGTCGTCCTCCGAGAGGCGAGGGAGGGCCTCCAGGCTGATATCCTGCTCAACCAACAGCGGTTCAAGTTTGCCGAGGCCCCAGGTGTCGAGCCAAGATTTCAGGTCGAGCATCAAGCCGCACCTTTCAGGCCAATGCGTTACTCCGATCCCGTAACAGTAACGCGAACGTCTTGTCCATCCCCGCTCAGCCTAGTCCCGGGGTGGCAAAATGATCCCATTGGGTTCGCGCACGGGATCGATCAACCCCCGATCGACGGATCAGCCGGGAGCTGCAGGATCATTCGGTAGCAGCCGGAGGCGGCGCTGCGCATATTATTAGCAAAACCCCATAGGTAGAGCAGGAACCGGCGGTACTCAGCCTCACCAAAACGCTCGATCACGCTTTGGCGATTCCGCTCCCAGTTAAGCGCCCATTGCCGGAACGTAAGATAGTAGCTGTGCCGGTCGTCAAAGATTTCCTCGACCTGTAGGCGCGTCAACGCCATCGCCGCCAGCAGGTCGTGCAGCACCAGCAGTGAATGGTTGCCGGGATAGATCTGCTTGATGATGAACGACGACAGGTCTCTCTTGCTGGCGGTTGACGCGCCATCGAGGAAGATGCGTCCCCCTGGCTTCAGCAGGGAGATGAACTTCGCAAGCACCCTGTCGTACTGCGGCAGGTGCTCGATCACCCCCATCATCACGATCGCATCGTATTTTCTGTCGGTGCGGTATTCCAACAGATCAGCGTAAATCACTTGCCAGTCGAACCCTTCGGCTCGCGCCATGGCCTCGAGATAGTCGATCGAGGTCTGTGCGATCGAAAGCGCCGTACATTTCACCCCACGCTGTGAGGCATAGCGCAGCCACGCCCCCCAGCCGGGGCCGATCTCAAGGATGTGGTCGCCGGGCTTCAGCCGGCAGCGATCGAAACAATAGGCGAATTTGCGCAGTGCCGCCTCGGCCATCGGTTCGTCGTCGCGGGCGAACATGCCCTGCGTGTAAAGTGGCACCTGCGGATCGAGGAACTGCAGGTAGAATGACTGGTCTCGGTCGTAGTGGGTGGAAATGGCGCGCTTGTTGAGCCGGACCTGGCCAAGCAACAGTGGTTGAATGAACCGCTGGATCGTCATCATCGGATGCCGGTCGGTCAAGACACCGCGGAGTTGCAGCGCGCTCAGCATATCGCCCTCGATGTCGAAGTCGCCCTCAAGAAACGCCTGCGCGATTCTCCCCTGATCGAGGCTGGCGAAAGCGCGCAGCGCACGCTTGGTTCGGAGCACGAGACTGAACATGCGTGGTCCGTTGCCGAGTCGCCCCTTTGTCCCGTCGGGCAAGACCAGGTCGAAGGCAGTCGGCAGCACGCTGCACCGCGCGGCGAGGCGCTGGTAAAGGGCTCCGGCCAGACCCGATGCCGGCGGCGATTCGGCGGTTGCCGCCTTATGTTCAAGTATCTCGGGCGCCAAGGTGCTTTCAGTCATCAAGCTTCTCCCCTTTTGTCGTCGCCGCCCTTGGTTTGGTCTTCAAGCTGGACCCCGACCGCTTGAGGCCCATGCACCAAGGAGTTTCCGGCCCGAAATGACACAACGGCCGTTACATGCCGTCAAGGCGGCCTAACCAGCGCCAAAGCCTGATCGGACGCGGCGCTTGCGCTCGGTCTCGACCTTGCGCAGTGTGAATTCAGCGATCAACGTCGCAAGGCGCGTGCGCGATCGAGAAGGAAACGTCCATAACTATGTCTGAGCAATCGACACCGCTGCTGTCCGTGCGGGGCATCACGCTGCGCTTCGGGGGCGTCATCGCGCTGGACAACGTTAGCTTCGATGTCATGGCGGGGCAGATCGCCGGGCTGATCGGCCCGAACGGTGCCGGAAAGACCACGCTGTTCAACTGCCTCAGCCGGCTTTACCAGCCGAGTGCCGGAGAGATCATATTCGAGGATCGATCGGTCCTGAAGGTGCCGCGCCACAAAATTGCCATGATCGGGATCGGCCGCACGTTCCAGAACGTTGCGCTGTTTGACCGACTGACCGTGTTGCAGAACGTTATGGTCGGGCGCCACAGCCGCACCAGCGCAGGTTTCGTCGAGAATGCGCTGCGCCTGCCGCTGGTCGGGCGCGAGGAAAAGGCGGTGCGGGAAAAGGCGATGGACCTGATCGCGTTCATGAACCTCGGTGGCTTTGCCGACCGCATCGCGCACGGCTTGCCCTTCCCGATCCGCAAGCGGGTGGAACTGGCCCGAGCGCTGGCGGCCGAACCGAAGCTGCTGTTGCTGGATGAGCCGGCCGCGGGGCTGAACCACGAAGAGGTGCACACGCTTGAAGGGCAGATCCGGCGGCTGCGCGACATCCAGGGCGTCACCGTGCTGCTGGTGGAACATCACATGAGTCTGGTAATGTCGGTATCCGACAAGGTCGTCGTGGTGAACTTCGGTCGCAAGATCGCTGACGGGCGGCCGGAGGAGGTGCGGCAGAATCCAGACGTCGTGCGCGCCTATCTGGGGACGGCGGCCTGAGTCTCCGCCCGCCGGTCGATCCCACCAATTAGTGGTTCCAAGGGCCGTCGGCCCTTGGCGGGGTTCGGGCGTGCCGCTGGGCTTGACCCGGTGGCGGCGCCCCGATCCTCAATACATGTGCATGCCCCCATTGATGGACACCGTCGATCCGGTGACGAAATCGGCGTCGTCCGCCGTCAGGAACGTGACGCCGCGGGCGATGTCCTCGGCGTGGCCGAGGCGGCCGATGGGGATTTTCGCAACGATCTTGCGCAGCACTTCACCAGGCACAGCGCGCACCATTTCTATGTCAACATAACCCGGCGCGATGGCGTTAGCCGTGATGCCGTAGCGAGCGCCTTCCTGGGCCAGGGCCTTGGTGAAGCCGTGGATGCCGGATTTGGCGGCGGCGTAGTTAACTTGGCCGTATTGGCCGGCCTGGCCGTTGATGCTGCCGATGTTGACGATGCGGCCGAACTTGCGGTCGCGCATGCCCTCGAACGTCAATTTGCAGAGGTTGAAGCAGGAGCCGAGGTTGGTGTGCAGTACGGCGTCCCACATGTCGCGGCGCATTTTCGAAAGTGTGCCGTCGCGGGTGATGCCGGCGTTGTTGACGAGGATCTCGATCGGGCCGAATTCGGCGGTGATCTTGGCGATGCCGGCCTCGCATTCCTCGAAGCTGCCGACGTCGAACTTGACGACCGGGATGCCAGTCTCACTCGAAAACGCCTCCGCGGCCGCGTCATTCGAAGCGTAAATGGCGATAACCTTCCGGTTCTGTGCCTTCAGCGCAAGGCTTATCGCAGCGCCAATACCCCGAGTGCCGCCGGTTACGAGTGCGACGCGTGCCATCGGTTCCTCCCTGTTTTTTGCTAAGACCATCGCAGTCTTAACACGTCCGCGGAACCTGCAAAGAGGGCCATCGACCCGAGGGAATGAGGCAGGCCAAGCGGTTGCGGGACACGCCAATGCTCGGCTCTGGACGGCGACGGAGCAGGTCGCGTGCTATCCTAACGTGGCGGGAGAACCCGCCGACGCCTTCCGCCCAGTCCGGCCCGTCTAGCGCTGTAATGCCATGGCGACGCCCATGCCGCCACCGATGCACAACGTGGCAAGGCCCTTTTTGGCATCCCGCTTTTGCATCTCATGCAGCAGCGTGACCAGGATGCGCGCACCGGACGCGCCGATCGGGTGGCCGATCGCGATCGCGCCGCCGTTGACGTTCACCTTGCTCGTGTCCCAGCCAATGTCCTTGTTAACGGCGACGGCTTGGGCGGCGAACGCTTCGTTGGCCTCGATCAGGTCGAGATCATCGGCTTTCCAGCCGGCCCGCTGCAGGACCTTGCGCGATGACGGAATCGGGCCGGTTCCCATCACCGCGGGATCGACACCCGCCGTGGCGAAGGCGGCGATGCGGGCAAGCGGCGTCAGGCCGCGCTTGTTGGCCTCGGTCGCGGTCATCAGAATCAGCGCCGCGGCGCCGTCATTGATGCCGGAGGCGTTGCCGGCGGTCACCGTCCCGTCCTTGGTAAAGGCCGGACGCAGGCGCGCCATGCCCTCGATGCTGGAATCGTGCCGAATATATTCGTCTTCAGTGACCTGGATGTCTCCCTTGCGGCTTTTCACCGTGACGGGCGTGATCTCGTCCTTGAAGCGGCCGGATTTCTGGGCGGCCGAGGCCTTTTGTTGCGAGGCCAGGGCGAACTCGTCCTGCTCCTCGCGCGTGATCTGATATCTGGTTGCGACGTTTTCCGCGGTGTTGCCCATGTGATAGCCGTGGAATGCGTCCCACAGACCGTCTTTCAGCATGGTGTCGACGAACTCCAGCCCGCCCATCTTGGTGCCGTTGCGCAGGTGCGCCGCGTGGGTGGACAGGCTCATGCTTTCCATACCGCCGGCAGCGACAATGCTGCTTTCGCCCGTGCGGATCTGCTGCGCAGCCAGCGCGACAGCGCGCAGGCCGGAGCCGCAAACCTGGTTGATGCCGAATGCGGTTTTTGAATCCGGCAGACCGGCCGCACGGCCGGCCTGGCGGGTGGGGTTTTGCCCCTCACCGGCGGCCAGGACCTGACCGTAAATCAGTTCGTCCACATCCGCGGGGTCGATGCCGGCACGCGACATCGCCGCCTGCAGCGCGATGGCGCCGAGGTTGTGGGGTGGAATGGTGCTAAGCGCACCGTTGAAGCTGCCCACCGGCGTTCTGGCAGCCGAGACGATGACGATGTCGTCCATGATTTCTGTTCTCCCTCCGCGGTCCGTTCCGCGACTAGCGACATGCTACCGCTACTCCGTGAGGTGCGTAAGGTGGCGACAAAATACAACTGCCGGGAATCATACCCCCAGCTTGGCTGCCATGTCCTGAATGTCGCTGGCGACGATGTCCCAGTCCTGGTCGGGCGCATAGTCTCGCTGCTGGTGCGGCCCGTACTCGGTGGAACGAGGGAAGAACGCGGTAAGCAGGCCCTGGGCGCGGGCGGCGGCGAGGTCGCCGTTATGGGCGGCGGCCATCATCACCTGATCGGGTTTCAGGTCCAAAAGCCTGGCGACGCCGAGGTAGGTCTCTGGATCGGGCTTGAAATGGCCGAACAGGTCGGAGCCGAAGATCATGTCCCAGGGGATGCTGGCGAACTTGGCCATGTTGAGCAAGAGCGAGACGTTGCCATTGGAGAGGGGTCCGATGATATAGCGCGATTTCAGCCGGGTCAGGCCGGGGACGGCATCGGGCCACGGGTTCAGACGGTGCCAGCCGAGGTTGATGTGAGTGAGATCATCTTCCGACAATTGCTGGATGCCGAACTCGGCCACCAAGCGGTCCAGCGAGGCGCGGTGCAGCGCATCCAGCGTCGTCCACGGCAGTTCGCCGGTGCGGACCCGGTTCATCGATGGCTGATAGGCCGCACGCCAGGCGTCGACCAGCGCCGCCCAGTCGGCGGTGACACCTTTCCCGACCGCATAGGCGGTCAGGTCGGCGATCAGGCTAGAGCGCCAGTCGACAACCGTGCCGAAGGTGTCGAAGACGATTGCTACCGGTTGCTTGCTGGGCATGAGGAGCCTCCGTTTGCACCGGGCAAGCAGAACGCGACGGCTGGTCGCGGTCAAGCCGGGCGGCCCGGACCGGGTGCGGCTGGGGCCTGTTGGACAATCCGGCTGTCCACGCCTAAGACATTTGGGCCTAAGACTTTTGGGCCTAAAGACTTTTGGGCACGCGTCATCAACACGCAAACATCGACCAACCAAAATAGAGGAGACACGCCATGCCGCTTCCGCAGGACATCCGCCCGGCGTTCCAGAACGTCATGGACACCATGGTCCGCGCAGATTCGCCGTGGATCGAGCAGAGTCCGACCTCGTCCATTAAGGTGCTTTGGGTTGGACGTGAATCGGGGACCTGGGCAGTGCTGATCCACTGGAAGAAAGGCCATGTCGCCCGACCGCACAAGCACCTCGGCGGTGCGCACGCCTATGTCATTTCTGGCAAGCTGCAGGTGCGGGATGGCGTGCTCAATGCCGGCGATTATACATACGAACCGTCCGGCGTGTTGCACGACGCGACATCGGCGCTCGAGGACACCACCTATTTGTTCATCTGTGACGGAACGGTTTTGTATTTCGACGACAACGGCTTCACCGGCTACCTGAACTGGGAGGGTATCGAGAAGCTGCGGGAGAACGCCACCGCCGGTGTACCTCAGGCGGCCGAGTAACGGAACCTGTCTGGGCGGGTAGCCACGACATAACGTTTTGAGACACGAGCGCCTTGAAGACGGACCGGGTCTTGCGTCAGGGCGATATGGTCCGCAGCCATTGAAGCAACGGCCGCCACAGCGAGGCCTCCGCCCGGGCGCCGGCCGCCATGCCAATATGGCCGGCAGCGGGCTGATGGAGGGTGGCGTTTGGAATGAGGTGCGCCAGCGGACCGGCCGACTCCGGCGGCACGATGCGGTCTCGGCCGGGCACCGCGACGAAACTGGGCGTCGCGATCGATGTCGGATCGACGGGAAGGCCGGCGATCCGCCAGCGGCCCAGGGCTGGTGCGTTTTCGCCATACCATTCGCTGAGGCAGGCGCGCGCCACATCGGCCGCCAGCGGCACGCCGTCGTTCAGCCAGTCTTCCAAGGCCACGAACAGTCGCGCGCGATCACTGTCGGGCGGCAAGCTGGCAAAGCCCCGATACTTGTCCGCGATGCCCCAGGGATCGCGGAGCGCGAACAAAGACTGCAACAAATCAACCGGCAGGGTTCGGCTGAACGCCAGAGCCGGCTCCAGCAAGGGCAGGGTTTCGGCGATCTGAACGGCCTGACCCGGGTCGGGCGCATGGAAGTCCCAGGGCGCCGCCAGGAGGGCCAGGCCGCTGATCAGGTCGGGGCGCCGTTGGGCCGCGGCGACCGCCAGGGTGCCGCCCATGCAATAGCCCGCCAAGACGGGCGCGGCGCCGGCTAACCGCGCGGCAGCGGTCATGGCACGTTCGAGCCGGCCCGCGACGTAGTCGGTCAGACTGAAGCGGCGTTCCACCTCCTCCGGCCAGCCCCAGTCCAGCAGTAAGGGTCGCACGCCCTGCGCGGCGAACCAGCGCAGCATCGAATGCGCCTCG